>JBILTA010000135.1:0-10175 GCA_044371785.1 Pirellulaceae bacterium
ATAGCTTAAATCACTTCGCTTTGACTGGGCCATTTCAAATAAGAGTTGGTTCGAATGTTGTTGTCAGTTTGTTTTTTGCAACTGGTAGACAATGCGATGGGTCAGTACCCCGGGAGTGTGCAGGAGCGGGGCGTTGAACCAGGGTACAAGTTTGAGCGGTTTGAAATGAGTGGGAATCATGGCTTCACCGCCACGTGGAATGCGGCGATCACCGGGCAGTTTTTCAGCAAAAAAGTAGACGGTGATTAGACCTTCTTCACCCGAAGGGATCGTGAAAAGCAGGGGAAACGATTCCAAAGGAGTGCGATAGCAGTCGACGTTAAGGACCGAGCCATCCGCGATTTGCTGCTGCTTAGGTACCACCTTAGGGCCGTTTGTTGACTCGGTCACCACGTAACCGGGAGCGGTTAAAGGGTGCAGGGGCGATTGCGACCAGTGGCCCCAGCCCAACTCGAACTTGGCCTCCCCCAGCGGTTGGCCAAGGCTGCACATTCCATTGACGAATACAGCCACTCCAAACAATCGCGACTGGTCCATTTCCTGGTCTCGGTTGCGGTAGCCCACGGTTGCTCCCTCGGATGTCAGGCGGAGAGAGAAAGGTTTGCCCACCATGGACGGAACGATCTCAGCAACATAGACCGTGCCTAGCTCTTCCCGCTCCTCCTGCTTGAGAACGATGTTGTTGCCGTTGCTGATGAGTTCCAACGGAAAGGGACCGATGGGGTCCCCAGGTGCCGTTTGAATGGAGCGAGTATCGGCCTGGAAAGTTGATTTGAGAACATTCGAATTGCGCACGTGAAGAGCCAGTTGAATGTTCACAACCGGCTGGTTGTCATTCAGCAACTCAGCCGCGCTGGTGGCATCAAACTGTCCTGTCACGAGATATTCGCAATTCAGAGCTTCGAGAACCGCCTGGCCTTCCGCGTCGCCTGGGGCTGCTCGCCCCGCCAATAGTGGTCGCGGCAGTTTCGCCATTTCCAAGGGAGAAACAAGCTCCAAAGCAGGAACATTCGACCGGCTTAGTTCTTTCGACAGTTCACCCGCCAGAGCCGTAGCCGCGTCCAAGGTGGCCGTGATCACTTGACCTTTTGAGTTGACGAACGGGAACACTGCGACGCGCAGGGGGCGTTGTTCCTTCTCCTGTTTTAGCTCATGCCGCACACTACGAATCTGCTGCAGAATTTTGCGGGCCGCTTTCTGTCCCACTTCTACAGGATCGCGCGTTGGTTCGTTGCTCTCCTCGGCAGGCTCGGTACGGCTCTGCTCGTCTGCTGGAGCCTCTGGCTTACGCTGCTGGCGGTCTTTTGTATCTTGCGGCTGCAACTTGCCGGGGGCATTCTGCGGTCGCTCTTTGGATTTCATTACAAAGGAAAACGGCTTACCCTCCAGATCGACGCCGCTTACCCGTATCAAGGGAGTCGATATCTTCGCAGCCGCCAATACCTCTTCGCTGCTCGACACTGGTTTGCCATTAACTGTCAGCAGGATTTCTCCGATTTCCAAACCAGATCCAGCCGCGAGTCCATCGGGATGAACTGCGGTAATCGTCACACCTTTGTCCGCTGGCTCGACTTCAATGCCCAATAGGTCCTGGGGATCTGATTGTGCGATTGTACTGTCGGGTACGGCCAGGAGTTGCACGGTCTGTTGTTTCCCAGGCAACCTGCGAAAGCGGTCCTTCATTTCCGTCTCGGTGGCAGCCAGCACTTTCTCCCAAGTCAGTTCCTGCGTTTTGTTGTCTTGCAGTATCTTGACCAGTGATTCCGTAAAGTAACCACCTTTAAGCGGGTTATCGGCATAGCGTATAAAGCCGTATTGCAGATCATGGTCGTCGCCGACGTTATCTCCCATCACCTGGGCGGCGACAAGTTTCTGCACTCGGTCTTCTTCGGGAATGTCGGTCGCTGCGGTGTAATTGTCGTAGTAGCGGGCAGTTTCACCGGGGGCAGCCGAAGCCACATTCAGGACGCCAGTGGACTCAAAGAACAGCTTCTCGCACAGAGGAGAGGTTAGCGTTATGGGAGGCATTACCGTCGAGATGGCAACACGCCCGACTTTCTGATGGATGTATTCCGTCCCACTGTCAGTGATCAACCCGACCAACCGGACTTTCTTTTTTTGCAGGACTGCCAGAATATCTTCTCTGGTCAATGAGGCGCTCCGCTCGTTGGCTTTGTCACCGGAGAAACGGAACCATTCTTCACCTTTGGCGCTTTGGCCACGCTCACAGGCGAGGTAGACAATCAGGGCATCGTCCGGCTGGACGGGGAGGGCCGCGAGGTAATCCAGCAACAATTTTCGAGTCAACGGTGTAGCACCACCTTCACGGTAGCTGTCGGGGTTTAACAGTTTCAAACGAGAGGAAGCGACCTCTTGCACGAGTGTCGAGCGCAGTGCCCACTCATTGACCTCAAAGCCCTCTCCCAATTGAGCGTGGGCATCATCGCAAGCCAGCACCATGTGAAGCTGGCTCTCAGCTGCTGGCTGCACCGCGCCAACAGGCACTGCCACCAGAAGCATTCCCAGTACGAACCCTAGCAGGTTATGAAAACTTTTCACGAACTTCTCCACGACTTTGTGAACCACAATGAAAGGGTGACTGACGAAAAACGGTCATTGGCGGACAACGAAAGATTCGCCACCAATCGTGACGCGGAAGGTGGCTGCGGCTTTGGCAAGCGCTGCTTCCAGTTCATCCGGAGTGTTGACCGGCCGATTGTTGATTTTCTCGATGACCTCTCCGACACTGGCCCCATGCCGAGCCGCCATGCTGCCATCGCGAACGCTTTCGATGGTGACGCCACCAGCGGAGTTGGCCACGACGGACACGCCGAACTGGGTGGTCGCTGGTCCGCTGCTTGGGGCGGGATCTGTTGACATTTCCGCTGCTCCCAGAGGCTGCGGAAATTCGCGCATGACGATCGTCTGCGCATCCTGGAAGATTGTGCCCGCCCCGGTTTTCAACTTACCGTCGGGGACTTCCTGATCGAATTGATTTTCCACCTCATCGCGCAACAGCTCTGTGAACTGCTTCCAGTCCAGTTTTTCGTCACACTTGGCCAACAGCAGACTGCGCATGGACTCGGTGAATAGTCCCCCTTTCATCTTATCCCCATTGAGTTGCAGGTAATACATGTCCAGAAAATCGCCGCCTGGAATCTCGCGAGAAGACTGGCTTTTATTGATTTTTGGCTTGTCGCCGGCTTTCAAGTCTTTGTAATTGTTGTAGTACAGCGTGAACTGGCCGGGCGAAGAGGAAGAGAGATCAAGAAACCCTTGCTGATCGAAGAACAGGGACTGGTACAACGGAGCCGTTTCCTCAACTGGCGGTAAGGGGGGCGAAACCTGAGTGCGGTCTGAGGGAAGCTTCTCGTAGTTGGTACAGGCGTCGGTGATCAGCAACCCGAGTCGCGTATTCTTGGACTTGATGCGATTGATGAGTGTTTTGCGCAACAGGGCCTTGTCGCCGTCGTTCTCAAAGCGGAACCACTGTTGACCATCGTCTTTGTCCCAAAACCCATGGCAAGCGAGATACACCATCAGCGTGTCATTGGGTTCCAGCTGGATATTGTCAATTTCCTCCAGCAAATTTTCAGCGGTCAATTTCGGTCTCGAGTCAAACGCTCCGGAATTCCAGGGTGAGTAATAGCGGAGGCTCCGCGTGGCAACTGTATCGAAAAACTGCTGGCGAACGACACCCTCGTTAATTTCAAACCCTTCTCCCAGTTCAGGATCGTCCACATCACAGGCCAGGATCACATGCAAGGTGCCTTCACTGTCCGCGCTATCGCTGCTGGTCCCATCATCGTCGGGCGAAGTTGTATCACGAACTTGGGATGAAGTTGTCGACACTGCGGTCAGAGCAACATTACGAGTTTGAGTAACCGAAATCTCCGTGACGAGTTGCTTGGTGCCGGCATCCTGAATTTGAAGCGTGGCCCCTGCAGACGCACCGATAGTGGATGACTCCCCGGCTGGAATCGTGTTTAATTTCATAGGGGGGAAAGGCGGGTTGACAACAGTGACGGTCACCGGCTCATTGGTGTCGTTGATCACGGTTGTCTTCGGTGACTGGGCTTGGGCTGTACCAGCGCAAGCGATCCACAGTATCCAAAGAGGTGCAGTTCGCTGCAGCATATGTACGAATCGTTGCATTACAGTCTCCAGAGATTGAGTATTAGAAGCAGAGGAAGGAAAAACTGATCGGCCAAAGCCGACCAGTTTCCATTAATCGCGGCGAGGTTGAGCAGTCGCCTGCAACATTAGTTTCCGGTGTAAGGAACCAGACTGTCGTCAGGAACCGGGAAGGATCCGGCGGCTCGGTAATAGATCCGCCAAACTTCTACGGCTGCGGTATGCATCTTCGGGTTGACTCTTTGCACACTGCTCTTGATGTCGCGCCCTGGTTTGGTTCCCAGACCCGCCACGTTGTCGCGGTGGCTGGGCAACATCCGGTCGCCGTCAAGCTGCCGAGCATAGAAGTAAACTTCAATCATGCCGATATCTTCGGTGACCCCAAGCAACTCCGCAGTCAACTCTCCTTGACCGGACTCCGCGAAAGTGAACGCCGCTGCGTTCTGTCCGCTCATCTGGTATCCAGAGATCGTGCGTGTGGAATGATCTGCAGCGCCCGTTGCGGCAGGCAAGCTGAATCCTTCCGCGTTGCTAGAATCGGGGCGGATCACATGACCTGGTTGCGACAGCAGCCAGCGATAGGCGTTCTTGGGGTGGACGACTGCGAAGTCAACCAGCGGATCGCCTGTCGTCGGATCGGTACGACCTGTCTCCCGTGCGAAACTGTCGACGCCGTCAATCAATACGGCCGCTCCAAACACGCGTTCGGTTTCAGGAACTCGCTGAGAAGCGTAACCGGTCTCGGGACTACCATGATTGGTCAGCCGAATCTGGTACTCTTTGCCCACCATGGAGGGATCAATCTGGAGGAATTTCACATTGTGGTACTGTGAATCTTCATGCGCATCGGTCAGGAAAGGGAGGACTTGGTCATCAACCAGAATCTCCACATTGAACCGGCCCGTAGGGGCATCGGTGCTAGGCGAGGAAACGACGTTCGAACTGCTGTCGAAGTCGATTTGCTCAAAACTGCCGTCCTGATAAATGACGGTCAAGCTCCACTTAAGAACGTTGTCGTCTGATGTTGCCAGTGCCTGAGGCCCCGTGGAGCCGAACTGCCCCATAATCACCGCGTCCCATTTGAGAGTCGACAAGACGGTTCCGGTGGCTGCAGGGTCACTAATGTCCAAAGAAAGGGGATCAGTCGAGGTGTCTTTCAAACCGCGGGCGATTCCTCGCGTATCGAGAACAAGTCCAGCATTGGCTGTCTTCAGAGCGCTAATCAATTCTCCCTGCAAAGCCTTGACAGTGTTCCCAAAGGATGGATCTACAACACCATCTTCGTTGGAAAAGGGCATCACGGCGACGCGAGCGGAGCCGGTGAGTTTGCCCTTGATTTCCGCGGCAATTTTTGGCCCCATCTGGACTGCCAGCTCGGCTGAATCCAATGCTTGAGCCCTGGCCGATTCAGCAGACAGTAAACAAAGTGCCGTTGCCAACAGGCAATAAAATTTACGCATGATTGTCAATTCTCCTTTCAAAAGTGGAATGAGTGAGGCAAAAGCTGACACTTTCAATTCCTCACCAATGATCGCAATGAAGCCGAGTGCATCTCGGGTGCGAGTGTGTGTTCAGTTGTACTGAGAGAGTGAGTGCCAAGATCGTTGTGGCAATTGCTCAGCTCATCATGTTCTCAGGTGGGTCAGACTCGTTGGTACCGAATGTGGCGTGTTGCCGGCCGAACGAACGTACTCGGCGTCACAATCAGAATGTCCAAATGAGGTTCAAGTCCGACAGGGTTCGAGACGATTTTCGGAATTTCTTTCAAAGCCGCGTTGCCGCTAAAGGCTAGGCTCAGCGATGCACAGTTCCGCTGCGATAATCAACGGATAGCGTGCATACCAGAATGGCATCACTCCGCTGCTGGATGTTTTTTGTGGCAGGTAGATTCGGGCTGGGAGTCCGAAAGGGGGCTTAAACACAACACGCGTCGCAACTGTTGCCGCGGCGCGTGATATGCCGTTGGAGTGCTATTCCTTGGTTATATCCCAGATTTGATGCTGCAATCCCCGGCCGCCGGCATTGTTTTTTGTTAGCTCGATCGAGTAACGCCCATCGGCATTTGGTTTTGCGACCGTAGCACCACTATCTTTGGAGACGAAACTCACAGCATTCGCTCCTTTGGTCTCGTCATCATAAAACAAGATCGAATACACTCCACCGTTGTCCCAGATAATCCATCTTTGTGCGTCTTTCGCTGGCGCTTTCTTATCGCCATAGACCTTTCCATCTTTGACGCATAGGTAATGACCATCATGTTGCTTGAGATGGTACAAGCCGCATTCCTTTCCCTTGCGATCATCCTCACCAACCTTCACAAGCTCAAACGTTGTAGCATCGTAATCTTTATCCGCGACGACCTGCCCATACGTCCAAACGTGTAGATAGGCACCCTTCCCCTCGGTCTTGCCAACTGCTTGGATGTGGTGCTTCCCGGATAGATCTGGCTGTTGGGCTGACGCATTAAGCGAGAAACCGAGAGTGAGTGCGAAGATGGTTGCCGTAACTGTCTTGAACATTGTGTTTTCCTGAGAATGAGACTTGCTGTGCCAAATAAGGCTGGTTGCGGGCCGTACAAATGAACTGACCTGCACAAACATAATGTTCAACCGCGACTGAAGCCCGACAGGCTACGGACATAACTTTGAGCTTTTTCCTGATAACAAGTCGGGGTGCATGATGTGCAATCCGATTGGAAATTGGGGCAAAAAAATGGATAGCCCTAAATATGTTAGGCTGACGTCTCTGTGGAGCAACGCGTCGGTTGAGGACTGATTTTTCTGTCCACACATGTTTTCCCCATTTTCCGTTGCTCTATTTCAGTTGCCCTGTCGGAGTCGTCCGGTATTTGACCATTTGAGGGTTGTAAGAACTCAATTTATTTGCCCAACGAACGTTTTGTCCCATGCATGACCCTTCCCTGCGGAATCCTGCCTACCTGGCACTGACTGATCAGCAACTCTTGGAAATCGACGCACTTTGTGACCGTTTCGATCAAGAGTTGGTGAAGGGTGAAGATCCGCGCATAGAGACATTTCTGGCAGAGGCTCCCGAAGCCGCTCGCGCAGGACTGTTGGTGGAACTGCTGGCTATGGAAGTGGAACATCGTACGAAGCAAGGTGATGTACCGCAGCAAGAGGAATACCTCCAGCGATTCCCGCAACAAGCACTTGTCATCGCCAGCTTGTTTGCCCGCGATGCGGCTACGCAGTTTTCTGGCGATCAAAGTACGATTTCGCTACCAGTCAACGCGCCGCCCGTCCTCGCCAATTTTCGCCTGATTAAAGAACTCGGCCGCGGCGGCATGGGCGTCGTCTGGCTGGCCGAACAGGACCAACCGGTAAAACGTCGGGTCGCCCTGAAACTGATCAAAGCCGAATTGGACTCAAAGGATGTGATCGCCCGGTTCGAGGCAGAAAAACAAGCTCTGGCGATGATGGATCATCCCAACATCGCGCGCGTGTTTGATGCCGGAACTACGGACGACCGTCGTCCTTATTTCGTGATGGAACTGGTCGATGGAATTTCGATCACTCAATACTGCGACGACAACAAGCTGAGTGTCGACGAGCGATTGAAGTTGTTCGTGCAGGTTTGCAAAGCCGTTCAGCACGCTCATCAGAAGGGAATTATTCATCGCGATCTGAAGCCGTCAAACGTTCTGGTAACGGTCATTGACGGCGAAGCGGTTCCGAAGGTCATCGACTTCGGCTTGGCGAAAGCCGTCGAACAGGACAGACTGCTGACCGACATGACCATGCAGACGGAGTTTGGCAAGATCGTCGGTACGGTTCAATACATGTCGCCTGAACAGGCTGAACTGAAAGGAGTCAATGCGCAGGATATTGACACTCGAACGGATGTCTATTCACTCGGTGTTATTCTGTATGAGCTGCTGACGGGCTCGACTCCAATGGATAAAGAAACCTTGGGTCGAAACGCGCTGTTAAAGATTCTCCAACTCATCCGAGAGGAAGACCCACCTCGCCCCAGCCACCTCTTGAGTTCGTCATCGGGCGAAGTGAACTCAGCCGTCAGCGACGTGCGCAGGTTGCATCCCGCCAGACTTCAGCAACTTCTGCGAGGCGAACTCGACTGGGTTGTGATGAAGGCATTGGAGAAAGATCGCGTTCGCCGCTATCAAACGGCGAATGATCTTGGCCAGGACCTGACTAACTACCTGACGGGCGAAACGGTAACGGCACGGCCACCGTCGACATGGTATCAAGTTCAGAAATTCGCGCGACGAAATCGCGGACTGGTCGCCGCCATGATGGCGATTGGTCTGGTCTTGGTTGTCGGCATTACGGGGACAACTTACGGGCTTCTTAGCGCGACTGCAGAATCGCAACGTTCCCGACAGGCTGAAGCGGCGGCCAACTTTCAACTCGCCAACGCCAGATGGGAAACCAACCGGTCCGGCGACGCTCGTAAGTTGCTACATGAGATTCCGCCCGAATTCCGCGACAAAATCGAATGGAATTTCTGCAATCGACGATTTCAAGGGAGCGACATGACCTGCTATGGCCATCTGAACCACGTGAACAGTGTGGCCTTCAGTCCCGATGGCACGCGGATCGCATCCGCAAGTACTGACAAAACCATCAGAATCTGGGACGCGCAAACGGGAGAAGAAGTCGCCACCTTGACTGGACACACCGACGCCGTGGTCACCGTCGCTTACACCCCCGACGGATCGAAGCTCGCCTCCGGCAGCGACGACAGGACGGTCAGACTTTGGGACACTCGGACAGGTCAGGAACTTCAGGTGATTCGTGAGCATGCGACGCCTGTCCGCAGCGTTGTCTTCCGGCCGGACGGTCAGGTTCTTGCGTCCGGGAGCGAAGATCATCAGATCAGGCTTTGGGATCTTCAATCGGGGAAGATCGGTTGGATTCGGGAACAAGGCGGTGAACTCATGGGGATCGCCTTCAGTCCTGACGGCGGTCGGCTTGTCTCCACCGCCCGCGACAACAAGATCCTATTGTGGAACGTGAGCGATCTGCAATCCGTCGAACAGATTCGCATGCTGGAACCACGCGGATTTTCAATGGCTATCGCCTTCAGTCCCGATGGCACTCGGATCGCAGCGGGAAGCAACGACAACATCATTCTGTGGGATGTCAATTCTGGACTCGAAATCAACAAGTTTGCGGCTCACGCAACTTGGATTCACAGCTTGCAGTTCAGCCCCGACGGCACGCGCTTGGCGTCCTGCGGCGACGACAAGCTGGTCAAGCTGTGGAACGCCCAATCAGGGCAGGGAATCGCGACCTTCACTGGTCATTCGCAGCGTTGCATGAGTGTCGCCTTCAGCCCCGACGGGGCATCCCTGGCATCCGCGAGCCATGATTTCACCGTGAAACGATGGGATGCGCGATCTTTTGATCCGGCCCAAAGGCTCCGCGGACACACGCTGTTTATCGACAGCTTGGCATACAATCCCCGAGGCAACCGGCTCGCATCAGCCAGCTTTGACAAGACCATCAAGCTGTGGGACCCAGTCAAGGGCCAAGAAGTCCTGACGCTCACAGGTCATGAGCATTGGGTTCGCAGCGTCGTCTTCAGTCCTGACGGTACTCGCCTGGCCTCGGGAAGCTCCGATAAAACGATTCGTATTTGGGATACTGGGACCGGTAAGGAAACGAAAGTCTTCACCGGGCATGCCGATGAAGTTCGTAGCGTCGCTTTCAGTCCCGATGGAACGCGGCTCGTTTCGGGAAGTTCCGACAAGTCCATAAAAGTATGGGATGTGGAGACAGGCCGAGAACAGCTCACAATCAACGGACACACCGACGCTGTGCCGTGCGTTGCCTTCAGTCCGGACGGCACCCGCATCGCATCGGGGAGCAACGATGGCTCCGTAAGAATCTGGGACGCGAAATCCGGTGAGAAGATCCTGATTCTCAGCGGCCATCAACACATCGTCGGTTGCGTTGCCTTTAGCCCCGACGGTAAGCTTCTTGCGTCAGCCTCCGGCGATCACTCAATCAAGTTGTGGGATGCACACTCGGGGCGCGAGTTAACGTCGCTCAACGGTC
>JBILTA010000684.1:0-3168 GCA_044371785.1 Pirellulaceae bacterium
GATAACACTGGATGGCCTACGAGGTGAAGAAGTCTTTAGCGGCGCCGATAAGCGACTAATAGTCAAGGACAACGGAGTTGACGACGTTGATGCGACGATGACCCGATTTTATCGTGAAGATGTAACAGAACGTCGCCAGGTACTAATGCCATTTCTTTGGCAAACTTGCACAAGCGATCGAGGTTGGATTGCGGGCAATGTTGAACGCGACAGTGTGGTTGCGGTAACCAATGGTCTATATTTTTCGTACCCTGGCTACAATGAAATTTTGTCGGGGTTCCCCGACCCCGGCGTTAACAGCAATGCAAAGAAACTCAACGAAAACGTGACTGTACTTGAGTGGCTCCATCAACAATCTGATTTCAAGAACTCTGTGGCCGCCTATGGTTCATGGGACGTTTTTCCGTTCATCATCAACAACAAACGAAGCGGTATTGAGGTAAACGCGGGGTGGATGCCTTTGAAGGTTGGGACTCCGGAACGGATAGAGGCACTCAACTACATCGCACAGAATATCTTCCATGAATGGGACGGAGTACGATACGATTCCATCACTGTTAGCGGGGCAATGGAAGAGATGAAAACGAACAAGCCCCGAGTTCTTTTTGTGGCTCTTGGCGAAACCGACGACTGGGCGCACAAAGGCCGCTATGATCGTTACCTTTTGTCAGCCAACCAAAACGATGGCTTTATTCGCGATCTCTACGAAACAGCCCAGTCGATTCCAGAGTACAAAGACAACACTCTCTTTTTGATCGCTTGTGACCATGGGCGAGGCGATGGACGAGAAGGCTGGAAGAACCATAGCGTTCTTTTGCCAGGCTCCGAGCGAATATGGTTAGCCGCTTTTGGGCCCGGCCTTTCGGTATCAGGAATTGACCAAGGAGGTAGGTTCGAACAGGCGCAAGTCGCCGCAACTGTTGCCGCATATCTGGGCCTCGACTTCACCCAGCAAAACAGCAAAGTGCGTCCGCCACTCCCAATTCTCAAGCCATAACCTCCTTTCCGCTGTCCTCACTTTGTATGCCTGCAATGGCTAGCCTTCCGCGCTAAAAAGGAGAAAACAAATTGCATGTAACCAAATGGGCCTGCAATAAGAGGCTGGTTCACATTTTCTGCTAATCCAAAAAGGAGTGGGGATGCAATTGAGACAGATCATTTTCCACTGTAACTCACTATGTCATTATTCAAGCATATCGCTAAAGCAGCTATACGTTATCAAAAGTAGTTCATCGTTTAAACGGCCAAAACAGCTGCCTAAAGAAACCCTCCGGTGGTTTCTCTCCCTTAACGCCGTAACTCGCTGGCCACTGCTCACCCGGTAGATAATAACTACCGAATAACCAATCCCAGATCGGTAGATGCACCGCAAAGTTCTTGTCGAGCGCTTCGTCCTGATCGCTGTGATGCCAGTGATGAAACTGTGGCGTTACCAGCCAATAACGAAGTGGACCGAATTCAAATCGCACATTCGCATGAATCAATGTCGCCTGCAACGTCACAATCACACCGTATCCAAGCAACGCTGCGTCTGCAAACCCTAACGCAAACAATGGCATGTAACTCAACCCGCGAGTCACCACAATGTCGACGATGTGTAACCGCAAACCTGCTAACCAATCCATCCGCTCTGCTGAATGGTGGATCGCGTGAAACCGCCAGAGAAACGGAATACGATGAAATGCTCGATGAGCCCAATACTGCACAAAGTCCGTTATCAACAAGATCTCAATAATCTGCAACCACAGCGGCTGCTGGCCGATACTGACCCGCCACTGTTCATCTAGCACCCAGGCAAACAAAACCTGTGCTGGCTTCATGGTGACGATCGTCACCCACTGCACCGCCAGAGCACTGACAAAAAAATAAGCCAAATCCGTTCGCCATCCATGTCGAAAGACGGGTTGTTCCCTGCGCAATGCAAACCATCGTTCCAATGGAATAAAAACCGCGCACCAAAACATCAAATTCAACAAGAACCAATCAAGACTCAAAGACGGTAATGATTTACTCTCATTTAAGGCGTCAGCGCCAGGCAACTGTATTTGCGATCCACCCAGCAAACCTGCAATCAATGCAAACAGTATCGCCACAGCCCCAAAGACCTTTCGCTTCCTCAGCGAAAGACTCAAAACGCCAAATAACAAGCCACTCACCAAAACAATGTGTAATAACGCTCGAATAATGGGAAGCGGATAGAATTCGCGCAACATGGGCATCGTGAACAAGGTCGGAAATTGAATACAAAGAACTGTAAACAACCCCGCCCCACTCAACGCAATCCCAGTCACGCCACTAATCCAGCCAGTACCAAACTGAACCGATTCACCATCGATTCGACTGAACTGCCGCACTTCATCGGAACTAGGACTCTGATCCATGCCCTTGTCGCTCATCTATTTGCCTTTGTTCTTCAAGTCGTGGCGGAATCCCTGTCACAGCAGTAATCAACCATTCGATCCCGCGAAAGAAATGAACACGCTCAAGCCAATGATTGCAGAAACCGGTTGTAATACAATAATGACCTTCATAGGGTAGCGTATGATGTCGCGCATGCTCTTCATTAGACAACACAACTCCACAACGTTGCAAAATCCGAACCCAACGTGGCGGTTGCGGCATATGAGCCCATTGATGTATTTGATTGGTAGGAATAGCAAATGCGCAGAAGCAAACACCAAAAGTCAGTAACGAAATACCCCAAATCGAGTTCAAAGGTAACCAAAACAAACTTGCCAAAATGGGAATGGCTACCAAACATGTGTCGCCATTGGTATCAAAGAAATTACACTCCAGAAACGAGCTTGGAGTGTCATGATGCACTCGAAACGGGCGAATAAATCTCGGCCCCAAGATTGGAAACTTTTCGCTCCCCCAAGTATCTGCCAACCAGTGCACGATACCAGAAACAAAATCTGCTGCTGGCCAAGCCAAGGCGACTGCCAACAATTGCCAGCTTGTCCAATTCGATCGATGCTGCCACATCGACACAAAATGTGCGATAATCAAACCTACTGCCGTGAACACACAAACGATCTCAAACCAAAAGGTCCAAAGTCCACTACCGTCATGCTTGCGTTCATTCGAATGATCCGTTTCCGGGCGCTGCGAATCAGGGATCGGCGGCTTAGGCCGCTGCGACATCGGGATTGGGCGTTCCATTAAGTC
>JBILTA010000685.1:0-3167 GCA_044371785.1 Pirellulaceae bacterium
CGTTTGGCCGGTCACGAATGCAGAGGCTTCGCTAGCGTAAAAAACGGTTGTCCCTACAAGATCCTGGGGAATACCCCAACGTCCAGCAGGTACTGTCGCCAAATAGGCATCTTTCATTTCCTGCGGGTCGTTTTCATGGCGTTCGACAGGAATCCAACCTGGAGCGATCATGTTGACTGTGATTCCGAACGGAGCGAGTTCTCGGGCCAGACTGCGCGAGAAACCTACTTGCCCTCCCTTCGCAGCGACGTAGGCCGTAAAGGGACTCACGCCCAATTGAAATACTTCGCTGGTGATATTGATGATACGTCCCCAGCCTTGAGACTTCATATGAGGCAAAGCAGCGCGAGTTAAGAGAAAAGGGCTCTTGATGAAGAAGTCGAGCATCGATTGGTAGAAATCCCAGTCGTATTCTTCGATCGGTTTAAGTGGCTGTGCGGGAGTTGCATTAACCACGATGATATCAACCGGTCCAAGCGTTTTTTTAATCTCTTCAAACATGCTTTGCACGTCGTTCTCATCCACGACATTGGCGCGATACAAGCCTCCTTCGCAGCCTGCCGCTTTGAATTCTGCAAAGGCTTGTTCAGCTGCGGTTTG
The DNA here is from genome assembly GCA_044371785.1 of Pirellulaceae bacterium. Lineage (GTDB taxonomy): Bacteria > Planctomycetota > Planctomycetia > Pirellulales > Pirellulaceae > JAFLCP01. Next base: position 601 of record JBILTA010000685.1, read on the forward strand.
ATTGTTGAAATAATTCATGGCGACTTTAGCACCTGCTTGCCCCAAGCCGATGGCGATCGCTTTCCCCAAGCCTTTGGAACTGCCGGTCACTAAAGCCACCCGACCGTCGAGACGAAACATATTGGGGGGATTTGTTGGCATAAAACTGATCCTTTGAGAAAGGAATAAGCCAAATGGCTCAGAGAATTTTGGTGAACGGAGGTCTTGTATGTGGGTTATGTTTGTACGGACGAAGTCCGCCGAGAACAAGCCCCCGCGTCCTCACGGTGCATAAAAAAAGCCGCAGCCCAATTTCCATAGGCTGCGGCTCACGCGTTTTTTACTTTACCCCAAACGGACTTAGTACCTCGCTTGAATACAATGCTGTTTTGCGTTATTCGCGTTTCAAGGAGAAAGCGGTGTAATGCAAACCAGACTCATCTTCGGTGACGAATGCACCGGTTGGAGTCAGATACTTTTCAACCACAGAGAATGGAGGTAGCTCGTGCTTTTCAAGGATTTGTGCCAAGGCGGTGAAAACCGGGTTGTTCGCACTGTTTTCCTGAAGCCGTTGTTTATTCGCCGGATCACGAGCCATTTCATAAAACACGCGAAGTGACTCTTCGGGTCTTTGGAACATCAAGACAGAGGACTCTTTTTCGCGGAGTTGTTCTTTTACTTTATCCGAGATCATTTTGTAATCTTCATCGTCCGCAAGGAGATCTCTACGACCTTCTTCGGCAGAAATGATTTCGTCAATCATGTAGGTATCATCTGAAAAGAAGAAATAATCTCCCATTACACCGTAGCAGAGCTTAGGACGTCGGATGACCTCGGGAGATGGTCGGTTTTCGCGCTGACCACCAACCTCGATTAAGTAGAAAGTTCCCGTCGTTCCCGTCTTGGCTTGTGGAACAGCTCCACCACGTGCTTGTTTTTCGATGAACGCATTGATTTTTGGAAGCACCGATTCTTTGAACTTCTCAGGGTCCTTTAATTGCACGGCGAAAAGATTGGTGCCGCTATTCATTCGAAACGGCTTTACAAATCCTTGAACGATCGTCATGCGACCAGCAATTTGATCGATGATATCTTCTTGAATTTTGATATCGAACCGCTCACCCGCTTGCTCCATCCGGCCTTTGAACCAATCTTCACCTTGGAAGTTATCAACGATCTTTGCCACCGAGGATACTGTCTTGGGAACATCCCAATTCAATGTCATGTAACTTCCAACGTCGGCAGGCACCCAGTTTTCGGGAGTAGTAGAACCGTTCTTCGGACGAAGAACTTCCATTAGACCACGACGAGGGCTGGCTAACTGTATGTGGCCGTGAATGATCGAATCAAATTCTTTTGTACCAAGGATCACGGAGCCGCCCACCGACTGCAGCCCATCAACACCTAAAGCGGGCAATATTGCCAGCACCGCAGCACCACCCGCATTACCACTAGAGTTGATGGACTCTTTAAGAATGGCGATCGGATCAACATAGAACGATGCTTGCGGGCGTTCCCCTTCGGAACCAACACACTGGCTCATCACGGTAAGGAACTTTCGATTCTCTGCGAGAGTCTTATACTTTTCTTTACCCTCGCCTGTCTTACCTTGCCATACATCCGCTAACTTGCGAGCGGCATCGACTTGGTTTGCGGCAACAAAAACACCTTGATCGATAAAGTAAGCAACTTCCTGATCAGCTCGATTGCGATTCTTCCAAATCACCAAAGTGATGTCGCCCACTTTTTCTTCGGTCCGGTCTGCTTCACGAGCAGCTTGCTCTTCCGCACGAGAAAGTATGATCTCAAGTGCAGGCAATTCATCACCAGCCTCGAGCAACGCCACGATCGCGGGCTTCTTCTCGTTGAAGTAGAAACCAAACGCCATTTCACCATTGGGAATTGCGAGAAGCTCTTCGAGGTTCACCCCGATAACTTCCTGCATTTGTGCCGTCAACTTGATAGCCGATCCATAAAGCTCATCCACGATGGGCTTTAATTCAGGATCATTGAACATTTTACCCGTGGAGGCCTCGGACATTTTAGCCTTCATGTCCCGGCTATCATCCACTCGAACGTAGACCAATGTCTGGGCAGGAAACAGCTGGGGTGCTGTGGGGCGTTCTGCCAAAACGGAAGACGCAAATGACATCGGGAGCGCGCACGCCAGCGCCGCCGTTACGATGCCGCGGTGTACAAACTGTCTACCAAAACTAGAGGTAATCATTCCGCCAAACGAAAACTTCATTCACTATCCCCTTTTGTACTACTCAGAGTGTTACCGGTTCGTTTAATTGGGCGTCATAGCCGCCCCTTGGGTTGGGCTTAAATGATACCCTGTCCCCACCCACTCAGTTTCACCCCACTTTCAGGCATATCTGCTGAGAATTTTCTTAAAGGGAGAAACTTTGCTGTTTTGCTAGTGTTCTTAAGTCAACCTGCGTGACACCACCTCTTGGGAACTGCGTTTTTTCCCAACCCGCATATCCCTACTTTCAAGCGTTTAGGTGACGCTGGTTCAGTGAGAAGTCGATACGAAGCAGAGATAGCTTTTTATGCCAGTTTGCTTCTATAATACGTCAACGAGT
>JBILTA010000136.1:0-10153 GCA_044371785.1 Pirellulaceae bacterium
AAAGCCGAGGACGATAGATATGCTCCAAAAACTCTTAGTTCTAAGTAGATATCTACTTATCCTGCCGATTATTGGTTCTCTGCTTTTGATGATTGGCGTGGTTGTGTTGGGACTTGGGGTCGTTTTGAAACAAGAGTGGGCTCTGATTACCGAAGGCGATTTTTCACCTAAGGCTGCGAAAGCACTTACGCTTACGGTCATCGAAACCATAGATATGTTTTTGGTGGGCGCTATCTGTTATATCGTCGCAGTGGGGATCTATAAGCTTTTCATCAGTCAGAATGAGGCCCAACTACTTAAGAGAATTCGGATCGAAAGTCTGGCCGATTTGGAGGTAAAGATTATCGGGGTTGTGGTGGTAGCTATGGCGGTTGGTTTTCTTGGCAAAGCAACCGATGCAGTAGACTACACGGCAGTGCTGCAAGGGGGAGTTGGTATCGCCGTAGTCATATGCTCTCTCTGTCTATTCTTAAAACTCTCGTCATCCGAAAAGTGAACCTGCTGTCACTCTGACTGGATGATGTTGAAGAATGTTATATGGGTAAAATGAGAGTTCTGGAATCTATTTCTGCTAAGTTGCTACCTCTGTTCATTCTTAAAGCGAGTATCCCGCTTTGCCTGTTTCTTTTGGTTGGGATTGCTGATCATCTATGGGCCGACGATACAGAGTTGCCCATAAAAAGGGTCTTGATTCTGTATACCCATCGAGTTGCACTGCCTATCACACAACAGTGGGATAAGGGAATTCGGTCATCCTTACAAGCTGAGCTAAAGCAACCGGTGACAATCGATGTTGAATACGTCGATTCAGATCGCTTGGGAGGCAAAGAAGCCATCGAGAAGTGGTTTGAATTAATGCTACTCAAATACGCGGCAACGCCGCCCGATTTGATTATCCCTGTATTCGACCCCACCGCTATTGAATTTGCGAATCGCGCCCAGAATCTTTTTCCAAGCTCCGATGTCGTTTTCTGTTCGATCAATAAACGAACTCAAGCAAGCTTGAAGATTAATAATAGAATTGCTGGCGTCACTTATCAGATAGACTACCGCAAAACGCTCGAGTTGGCTAAGCAGGTTCTACCCCAGTCAAAGAAAGTCATTTTGGTCTGTGGGAGTAGTCGGGAGAACTTAGCGTTACTAGATGGTTTCAAGCAGGAAATGCAGGGTAATGGTGCCAATGAAAATGGAGCTTATGACATCGAATACTGGATCGGTATGCCAATTGAGGAGATGTGTGATAAGGCACGCCGAGCGCCAGTCGATAGTGTGATTCTCTACTTGGTTCATGATCGAGATAGGAACGGTCGATCTTTCACTACGCCTCAAGAGGTCGTGTCACAATTAGCAGAAGCTTCTGCTGTTCCAGTGTTCGGCTTGTACGATACCCTGATAGGCTCTGGCATCCTGGGTGGAGTGATGGCTCCCGTCGAGGAGCAAGGAAAAAAAGCTGGAAGTATTGCAGCGCAAATTCTAAACGGGAAATCTCCAGCAGAGTTCTCGTTTTCTGGGACAGGCAATAATCCTACTCTCTTCGATTCGCGGCAGCTACAACGTTGGAATATCGATGAAAGTAAACTACCTGACGACGCACAAATCATGTTTCGCCAGCAGGCCTTTTGGGGAAGGTACTCGTACTATGTTTTGGTTGTAATGGTTGCTCTTGTTTTCCAAACACTTCTCATCGGTGGTCTTTGGGTGAATAGGAAGCAAAGGCTTCGAGCAGAAGGAGCATTGGCCAGACAACTAGACTTTGAGACGTTTTTGTCGGAAGTACGATCACGTTTTATTCATGTATCCTTGGAAGAGCTTCCCGCTGAAATGGAAAGCACGCTTTATGAAATAACCCAGCAATTAAAATTGGATTTCGGAGCTATTTACGAGTTAGCGGGAAACGCGTTGTTATTGCGATTCAAAGCGAGCGGAAAGCTGAAACGCGAGTTTACTTCCCGCAAAGTTGTCGAACTGTCGACTGTAGAGGATTTATGGATGCGACTGAAAGTTGGGGAGGTTTTGTTCGTAAATCACAACAAGGGGTCCGAGAAAACGTCTTGCGATGAGTGGTTAACGCTGGGGAGTACTGGTCCATGTTGGTTGTTTCCTCTTAAGTCTCAAGGAAAGCAATTGGGCATAGCATTCTTTGTACCCTCACAGAGTGAGAACGCTCCCGAGGATTCTGATATCCAACGCTTAACCACATTGACGGATGTGCTTGCAAGTGTCTTGGCTAGGGAACAGTCTGAGCGTGAGTTACAAGTGAGTCGAGGGAATGCTAAGCAATTAGCTCGAAAGCTGCTGACAGCACAAGAGGATGAGCGTCGACGATTAGCTCGCGAGATGCACGATGATATCACGCAACGGCTCGCGGCGGCCGCAATAGCTTGCGGTCAGATTAAGCGCGATGCCACCTTGAGTCAAGAATCCAAAGCTGACGTGTCCGAGCTTTCGGAAAGTCTTATCAAGATTTCAAAGGATGTTCATCAGTTTTCTCGACGTTTGCATCCGTCTATTTTGGAGGAGTTGGGGCTGTTGGACGCCATTCGGCATGAATGCAATGCAGTGAGATTGCAAAGTAAGATCGTAGTGACGATGCGGTTCAGTCAGATACCCGATCATCTGTCTAAAGAATTGCAGTTGTGTTTGTACCGAATCGTGCAAGAAAGCTTGAGGAACATTGTTAAGCATTCCCAGGCTACAGAGGGTGAAATTATGCTCAATGCAGACGCTGAGTGGGTTCACTTGTCGGTTAAGGATAACGGGCAAGGTATATCTGACGCACGAGATAGGGAGGAACCCGGTTTGGGACTGGTGGCGATGGAGGAGCGAGTTCAGCTGGTAGGAGGGGTGCTTACGATTACATCAGTCAAAGACTCTGGAACTTGTATTGATATTCGCTTACCATTGACGCCGGATGACATGGAGTCAAATCAGTCCTGCCAGAAGGCCAAGTCGTAAGCCCGGCGGGGTTCTTATCTCCGAGACGAAGCACCTCTAACTTTTCAATCAAGGTTCTTTCATGCGACGCCCCCTCATCTTGATTGGCGATGATCACCGTCTAGTAGCTGAAGGGCTAGCGAAGTTGCTTCAGGAGGAGTATGAAATTGCCGAGATCGTTGAAGATGGTTGGGGTTTGGTTTCTGCTGCTGAGCGATTGCGACCGGATTTGATTTTGGCAGACATTACGATGCCAATGCTCAATGGACTGGATGCTTGCGAGAAGATCCTGAAGTCTGGAAATTCGGCCAAGGTAGTCATCTTGACGATGCACCATGATGCCATCTACGCGGTTCGAGCATTTCGAATCGGGGCTTGTGGATTCGTCCTGAAGAACTCTGCAAGCCTGGACCTGCTAATCGCTGTAAGGACGGTTCTCGATGGTAAAACCTATGTAAGCCCCAAAATGGCGGAGCAACTGGAGCTCTATTCGCACAGCTCTAGCAAGGAGTTGGAAGAGACAGTGAGTCTTACTCCTAGGCAACGGGAGGTATTGCAGTTGTTTGCTGAAGGTCACTCCGCACGAAAAGTCGCCGAGGTATTGAACATTTCCGTTCGAACAGCTGAGAATCACAAGGCGCACATCATGAGTATCTTAGGAGCAAGCTCTACAGCGGAACTCATTCGGTGTGCCTTGCGATTGGGGCTTATATCGAATTAGTTGGCACCAAAGTGCCATGTCGCTCCGAATCCGACCCAGTAGTTGCCTGTGAGGTTGATCGACGTTGCACCGAGTTGGTCATCTGCGTCGAAACCATAGCCTGCGAAAAGATCTACGTCCATTCCTGGGCGGAAGTCTTTAACACCCAAGCCACCGGTAATGCGATGCTCGGAGATCATGGCAAATTGGCTCTGGATATATCGAACTCCGGGAACGCCATCCGGTAAGAGGTTGCCGCCGAAGCCCTCGAGTTGTGCCTCTTTCATGGGGTTTTGAGCGTAAACATATCCCATTCGAAGAGCGGTTTTTGGAGTTGCGCTATATTGCGCACCAAATTGGAAGCACCATTGGTCACGATAGATCGCTCGTAGAGTATCCGCATTGCTGTATTGCTTGAAGACGACGTCGGTCGCAAGAAGTAAGCGTCCATCCATGAGTCGATTGTTGGCGATGCCGAACACAACGTTAGATGGGTGTTCGAAGGAGAGATCGCGTGCTGTTCCTAGTACAGGTAGCTGCAGAGCATCTTCAAAATCCAAATGCTTCTTGGTCTGCCAATACGCGCCAACGGACGTGAATTGGGTGAGTTGGTAATTGGCTCCCAACGTTCCTCGGATACCGTAAGCGGTCGTCATACCAGCGAAGTCCGTAAAAGGGCCGTCGATGTACGATGTTCCAAGGGAGCCCGAAGCACCGAGAGAAAGATTGTCTGTTACGGAGACGGATAGCCCCGTCACCATGTCTAATGCAACATATTGAGCCGCCGTACCGTTGGACTCAGGGACGGCACGGAAATTGACTCCGCCACCGGCATTGGTAATGAGTCCTATTCCCATGGTCGCTGGCAAACCCGAGCTATCCAAATCTTGGGTTAATCCGATGTTACCTAAAATGCCCCCAGGAGTTGAAGATGTTGCGCTGTAGGGGCTAACTCCCAAAATAGGTAAGTTTGAATTTTGAGTGATGGAGTAATCGACATCAGCCCAAGCTCCCCCAAAGGAAAACTGTGTTCCTTGGAACTGTCTGAGGGTGGCCGGGTTACCAGCGATCGCAGACTGGATATCCTGCGGGCGGCTCACGCTGGCACCACCCATGCCCCCAGAGGCAGGCATGGCGTTGTTATGCAATTCTAACCCGAAGGTTTGACCTACAGAAATCTGCTGGAGGTTAAGCCAGCAAATAGCTACTCCGCATGCGACCCACAACAGTTTGGTTCGTTTCATCTTGCCCCCAAGCTTCAGCAATCAAAGACAAAGACTTTATGGATCCTGCTACCGATTCCAGATAAGCTGTCGATACGCATCGTGACAGTCGTAGCGAATGTATGTCGTGAATCGACATTCCCTGGAAAGAGAATTGAGGACAACAGTGGTAGTCTTTATTCTTTTTTCATAACTTCCCAAAAAGGCTAGTAAATGTGGGCAGATTTCAGAAAAAGTGTGAGTAAAAGTACTCATGGGTATCTACGTCTTTCGAGTTAATTCCTTGTCGTTCTTTGAATTCCATGGGGCTCTCGTTGACAGCCATTCAATACCGGATAGCTTGAGGTGTGACTTTGGACTCTGTTGGTGAGTCTCAAATTCTCTTCCTTTCCGTATTGAGGTGGCATCTATGGTTGTACTGAAAAATGCTTGGAGAATACCCAAGCCATACAGATTCATGACGTTGATTGCAGTGACTGCTCTGTTTTTACAGTGTTGTGTCTCGCGCGAGGTTTCGGCTCAGGAGACTAAGAAGAAACCGAACATTCTGGTTATATGGGGCGACGATGTTGGCGTTCACAACATCAGTGCCTACAACCATGGCATCATGGGTTACAAGACGCCTAATATCGATCGCATCGCCAAGTCTGGGGCAATGTTTACCGATGCTTATGCACAGCAAAGTTGTACAGCGGGTCGCGCTTGTTTCATTTTAGGCCAACATCCTTTTCGCACTGGCTTGCTAACCATCGGAATGCCTGGAAGTGCGCATGGAGCGCCAGACTGGGCACCGACCATCGCTGACCTATTGAAAGAGCAAGGTTATACGACAGGGCAGTTCGGAAAGAACCACTTAGGCGATCGAGATCAACATCTTCCTACCGCCCACGGGTTTGATGAGTTTTTTGGCAACCTTTATCACTTGAATGCAGAAGAAGAGCCTGAGACTTATTACTATCCAAAGGACCCAGAGTTCCGTAAGAAGTACGGACCTCGCGGCGTGATTCACTCTTATGCTGACGGACGTATTCAGGACACTGGTCCTTTAACACGCGAACGTATGGAAACAGCTGATGAAGAATTCGCTAAAGCAGGTTTAGACTTCATTGAACGAGCTCACAAAGCCAACAAGCCATTCTTTGTCTGGATGAGCACCACGCGTATGCACGTTTGGACTCGGTTGAAGAAAGAGTCGCAAGGCAAGACTGGTATTGGCCTTTACCCTGACGGTATGGTTGAGCACGACGGACATGTCGGTAAGTTCCTGGATAAATTGACCGAGCTAGGAATTGATGAAAACACCATCGTGGTTTACAGCACCGACAATGGTGCTGAGTCGGGCAGCTGGCCAGACGGCGGTATTACTCCTTTCCACGGAGAAAAGGGAACAACCTGGGAAGGTGGTTTCCGTGTTCCACAAGTCGTGCGTTGGCCAGGAGTTATCAAGCCAGGTACTGTCTACAACGAAATGATCTCGCATGAAGATTGGCTTCCAACCTTCTTGCATGCTGCAGGCGTTCCCAATGTTGTCGAGAAATTGAAGACAGGTTATCAGGCTAATGGAAAGACCTGGAAAGTGCACATGGATGGTTATGATTTCTTGCCTTTCTTCAAGGGTGAAGCTGAGAAATCACCGCGCGACACTATTTACTACTTTGGTCAAGGTGGTGAGTTGAACGCTGTTCGTTGGCAAGATTGGAAGGTTCACTTCGCAATCATCAAGGGTAATATCGCGACCGGCGAACGTATCGTTCCAAACTGGCCCGTCATTCACAACCTACGTGCAGATCCGTATGAAAAAATGCACGAAGAAGGCGAGATGGGTTACTTGCGTTGGTATGCGGACAACATGTGGTTGTTTGTGCCTATTCAAGAGAAACTGCGAGGCTTTTTCGCCACGATTCCTCAATTCCCGTTTCAAGAAGGCAACAGCTTGACGGCTGGCAATATCAACTACAACACTCTCAAAGCTCAGAAGGCGATGGAGATGTTGAAGGACATCGAAGAACGATTCCCCGTGAATCGATAAACACTTCGATTGGGTTTTGAACTAATGGAAGCACTGCCGAAGCCGGCAGTGCTTTTTTTAGGTTGTTTACTATCCTGATCGTTGGTCAATCTTGCATTAAATGAGTGTGAGTCGATGGAAGTGCTACATCGTTTTTTCGCCGCGACGTTTAAGCCCTTTTTCCTGTGCACTGGTGCGGCTACAGCGTTGATCGGGGTGTACGCATTTTTTCCCGAGTGGTCAGTAAGCCAACTGGCACAATTGGAGTACCTACGCAATTACACCATCATCGTTCAACATTGGGGGATTATGGTTGGCTTGATGGGGCTATTCATGATGGGGGCAGCCATCGTGCCGGCTTGGCGGTTGCCCATCCTTGTTTTCAGCGGCATCGAAAAAGCGTTTATGGTTTGGGTGGTCCTGTCTAATGTCAATCAAGATTTCACCCGTGGTTTTTGGATACCGGCTGCACTCGATTCGACTGTCGTGTGTTACACCGTACTGTATTTTCTTGTTATGGGTTTTCATGTCCCCATTCCAGTTGAGAAGAGTTCGAAAATGTAAATTTGCTTCGCGATTCCGCAATGTTGCTGTTGTTCAGTGAGTACTCTAAGGGAAGGGTTTGTGAAAATGATTAACCGCCGTGAATTTGTTGTCAGCTCAGCCGCCAGTCTTGCGCTCTGCGCGTCCGGACCGGTAGTTGCAAATTCGATTAGCAAGAAGACCTTCACGATACTGCATACAAATGATCTCCATTCAAACTTAATCGGTTTATCTCCAGCTGCCGATTACTCGCCGTTTGAGCTAAACGACGACACGACTAGTGGTGGCTTTGCGCGACTGGCGACACTGATCGCGAAGCGAAAAGGGGAATGCGAGAAGTTGGGGCCTGTGTTATATCTGGATGCAGGTGATTACAGTATGGGGACTGCATTCGCTGCCGCAATTCGCGAAACGGGAGGTGAATTACAACTCCTGCATCGCATGGGATGCGATGCCACTACCTTTGGAAACCACGATTTTGATCTCGGGCCGGATGGCACTGCTCAGGCGCTTGAAGTCGCTGCGAAAGCCGGAAGGGTTCCGGTTGTTGTTGCATCCAACACAACGTTCGAAGGGCAAGATGCCAAATTGGATGGTTTAAAACGCCTGGCAAAGGATAAAGTGATCCGCCGTTATTTAGTGATCGAACGTGGTGGACTTCGTTTCGGTATTTTCGGGGTGCTTGGGAAAGAGGCCCAGTTTTACGCAGGTGGCGCGACACCAGCGAAATTCATTGATCCCATTGAGGCCGCGAAAGAAGTCGTCAAGATTCTTAAAGAAACTGAGCGCGTTGATGTAGTGATTGCGTTGAGTCATGGCGGATTGACAGAAGATGCGGATGGAAAATTTGTCGACGGCGAAGATGTTCAATTACCTAGGTCTGTGCCTGGTATCGATATAGTAATTGGAGCCCATAGCCATACCGAACTACATACACCGATCATCGTTAATGAGCGAATTCCCGTCGTGCAAACTGGCAAGTACGGTGAGAATCTAGGCGAGCTCATTATCTCACTGGAGGGCAACAAACTCACGGTTGATTCCTATAAATTGTATCCGGTGGATGATACGGTTATCGGCGATCAAGGTGTTGCCGAAGAGATTGAAGAACTCAAGACAACAGTCACCAAGGTTGCCTTTGCTTCGCGAGGTTACAGTATCGATCAACCTTTGGCTATTGTGCCCCGGGATATTCCCAATACATTCACAGACATTGCTGCGAGTACTTTACTGGCAAACCTCTGTACGGACGCCTTTCGCAATGCCACCGGTGCAGATATTGCATTAACAGCGAATGGCATGATGCGAGCCCCTTTCATCAAGGGCAAGTCGGGTGTTCAATCCGTCTACGATGTATTTGCGATCGCGCCTCTCGGCGCTGGTGTGTTAGACACCACTGCAGGAAGTACTCTAGTAACAGGTTATTTCACGGGGCAAGAGCTAAAGAACGTACTCGAGTTTATGCTTTTGGATAATCCCGCTCATCCCGGAGAATACTTTCCTCGTACCTCCGGCTTGAGGATACATTACGATCTTTCGCGTCCAAAGTTTGATGTAGTGACGGCACTTGAAATCGGTGATCTTAATCGGGGCTATCAGGCCATCGACCTTAAGGGCAAAGATACCAAGTTATACAGCGTTACAACTCCGCTTTACTTAGGAACTATCATTGTGGCTATTCCTAAGTTCACCAAGGGTATGGTCTCGCTAGTCGCTAAGAACAAGTATGGTCAGCCCCTTAAGTCACAGGTCGAAGCAGTTGTTGATCTCCGGAGTGATACACCCGACCTGCTGCCGCCAAGTGGTACGACAGACAAGGACAGTATCGCCACCACAACCACTAATGGTACTGTCAGGGAGATCAAAGAATGGCAGGCCATTATGGATTACCTTCGTAAGCTACCCGCACAAAAGGGCGAACTACCACTGGTTCCCGTTGATGAGAAGGCAAATGAAGTACGCGCGATACAGGCTGGCTAGAATGTCGCTCCATCAGCAAGTTGCCGTTGCGAAGGCCACTGCTTGGCCAATATCTAGGCCGTCACGGTTCAGAAGCCAAACTGCAATTGCGATCGAAGTAGTAAGCCTTCATCGCCGGGCAAGAGGCTGAGGCGTGGACTGTTGATTGGAACTCCGTCAATCCATGAGAGGTCGACGGTGAATTTCACGTCTTGGTCCCTAATGAACCACGCGAAACCCGTGCCAATTTCATTGGTCGTCTGGAACTCGTTGCCCAAAGTTCCAGAGTCCCCAGTGATTTTGGACCAGCGTGCTAGAAACTCTAACTTCTCAGGAATTACAAAGTAGCCTGTCTGCAACATCAATCCAGTGTCAGCCAGAGTCGGCACGCTGCCATCCGTGAAATTGTAAAGCGTTCGCCAATGGTACTCAGCGATAAAGGAGAAACCTCGTACCTTCCAGTGACTATCGATGGTGAACATAAGAAAATCGTAAGAGTCTACTGTTTTGGGAAGCAATTCATTCAGGCTGCGTCCCGAGGCTACGACCCGCGGTCGCGCAAACTCAACATTACCTTCGCGATCCAGCATGGTTCCAGCAACGCCTGCACCTAATCGCAATATGCTCTCTGGGCTCCACGATAGATCGGATTCACCACTGGTAAACGGACCAAGTGGATCAATGCTCGTCCGTGCTGACCAAGCAAAGTTTCTGTCTAAGTCTTCGGCGGAAATGGTCGCATCACGACCACTGTTAATTCCATTGATCAGTGCGATCTCAAATCGG
>JBILTA010000687.1:0-3161 GCA_044371785.1 Pirellulaceae bacterium
CCCGACTTCAATGACTTTGTAGAATATGAAGGCAATCTGTACGGCTTTGATGGAAGTATCTTTGGCAGTGTGAGTATGGCCACCGGAAAACGAAATTGGAAAAAAGGCCGCTACGGAAACGGACAAGTTCTTTTGCTTTCCGATTCTGGGCAATTACTCCTAACATCCGAAACAGGCGAATTAGCGTTGCTGCGAGCAGACCCGAAATCGCTAGTGGAGCTAGCGAAGTTTCCGGCGATCGAGGGAAAGACATGGAATCACTCTGTGCTCGTTGGCAACCGTATCTACATTCGCAATGCCGAACAGGCTGCATGTTATGAACTGCAAATTCGATAAACAAATCTCTCGATGGCGATCCTAGCCTTGTCGATCGAGGATTCATAAGGTTATCGCTGCGAGACCGAGAACGCGATTACCCAAACGTTTCGAGACGAAACCTCTCCCACGTTGTGTGAATCGGAGGAAGCCACTTAAATTGTGCCGATTCACTCGATCGGGCTCGCCGATAAATGTCTTTACCGATCCGAACTTAAGAGCAGCAACTGAGCGTGTCGCGCTACGACCACAATGTGCTGCACTTAAGCCACTCTTATTTAACAGTCGTCAACTCTTGAACGTCATCAACTTCTTCCCAGAATGCCTTCCACATTTCGCGTTCTGCGGGAGAAAGCTGAGCAAGCCCTTCTACGTCGCGAACGGGTATCCAGCCAGGATCATTTTTCCACAACTTAAGTGCCCTATTGACGTACGCGAATTCGAGTTGTCTGGTATTCACTGCCTTCCCCAAAATGGAGATTTTCTTTGTGATCCATTGGTGAGCCTGAAGTCGTAATTCAAACGGTGACTGCGCGACCGGTGCGTCTGCCTTGTCAGATAAAAGCCCTGACAACTTAATCGCAGCCTGGGCCGCGAAGTAATAGGCAGGTGACGCCGGCTCTTCAGCATTCTCAACGTCGTCAACTAAGCCTTGCCGGAATGCATCCACAACCAATTCCCAAAAAAGTGGGCTGTCGTCCAGCGATCGGTATTCTTCTTTAGTGGAGAGCATTATGCCAAATGGAAGTGGCTTGAAGAAATTCATTTCCATTGCTCGCCGGATGTACCCCACGGCTTTCTGTTCCGAAGACTGTATAGCAGACAGATTTTCCGTAGGGCCTTCACTTCTGAGCTTATCGGCAACTGCAGCATTGACTATAGCTGCAAAAATGAGAACGTTTGCGGCAGCCATCTCATCGCCTGCGGGCAACTTTTCTGCCGCCTGACTGATTAGTTTTTGACTAGACTCAAAATCACCCTTCGAGAAATATATTCTTGCCAATCGATCCAGTACTTCCCAGTGATCCTCTGCGGACTCAAGTGGAATCGCCTCTCGCAGATAAGCCAACTGCTGATCGATCATGTTTATATTTTCGCTCTCCGCTGCAGCCTTCAGCAATGCCCTTACCAGAAGGCTACTGTATAAGCCATCGCGGTCAAAAGGTAGAACCTCCCTCAGCTTGTCCAGTGTTAGGTTCTTGAGCCGAATAACTTCTACCGTGTCACTGCTCCCTGAGTTTACGCTCCACATCATATAATAGAGAAATGCCAAATTATAGCTTTCAGCCTTATCGGAGTTTTCCGACTCGCACCGCTTTAGTTGAATTTGCAGGGCGGTCTTCAACAAGCTTCTGGCTTTACGTAAGTCACCTTTATCTGCTGTTATTCCGGCAAGGTTTATGTATGACTGACAAAAATCCGGAAACAAAACAATGTTTCGATGGTAGATTTTGGCAGCTTCTTCAAGATCGTTTAAATGTGAATGATACAAAAGTGCATGCGCGTGATGCAAATAGGGATCGTCAGGAGAATGCTCGATCGCCGACATTAGCAGACGCTTGGAATCTTCTATTCTATCTTGACGGGCGTACTCGCTAACCAGATTGTGAATCAACACTCTATTGTACGGGCGCAACGCACGCGCAATCTCAAGATGTTTGAGCCGAAGAGCAGCGAATCGCTGTTTAAATCCACGCGCCAGCTCAGCAAGTCGTAGGTTGATCCAAAAGTTGTCTGGGTATATTAGAAATCCTTCCGAAAGCAAATCGATCGCTTGTTGTGTGTGACCAGCTTTAGCAAGTGCGCTTGCCATGAATACGATGCTGGTGGGTTTCAGTTCTCGAAGCTCGTTCGCAGAAATTTGCGACACGCTCTGAGGTATTGCTTTCTTGTCTCCAAGCAAAGTCGAACGTATCTTTTTTCGGGTCTCGTCTTGATCGAGCAAGTTACATACTTCGATCAGTTTCGGAAGATAGTCTTTATAGGGATCGTTGACTGTTTCTGAAATAACCAGGGACCAATCGTCAAGAGCAGCGATAATCTCTTCTTGAATATCGGTCTTGGCGATTCGATCGGACAAATCTGAAACCGTTTGGGTGGCGAAATCAAGTTCCAAATGTTCCAAAATTTGAACAGGACTGAAGTTTACATAATCAAACTTGCAGGCTGGCATTCCACATCGCCGAACACGCGCGATTTCAAAATCCCTTATAGCGTCAAGTTCACGTGCAAAAGCTTGAATGCGTGGGATGATGGCAGTCTGCCCACTCAGTTCGGGTTCCATTCCAAGCAGTTTCTGTCGTTCAGCACGGGCTGCTTCATAATCTTCAGATATCAGTAATTCTCTTCCATTATCGAGAATCTCTTCAGCCTGTGCCAAAACGGTTGCCTTTTTTGAAGCAACCTCCGATTCAACGAAAACTCGTCGCTCACGCTCTAGCATTGTCATTATGCCAAGAATCGTCGCGAGTACTGCGGTTGCAGTAAAACCCGCCGCAATAGGTTTCCGACGACACCACATCCAAACTTTTCGAGCTACCCCTGAGCGTTTAGCAAGAATGGGTTCGCCATTGAGCCATCGCTTTAGGTCATCACCCATAGCTGCCGCAGTTGTGTAGCGAAGTTGCGGATCTTTCGCGAGACACTTCAGGCAAATCGTTTCTAGATCTTTCGGTAAAGATGGGTCCAATTGTCGCAATCGGATTGGCTCCACATCAATCACTTGACGGAGTATCTCATTAAGTCCGGCTGCTTGGAATGGTGGCCTTGCTGTAAGCAAATAATAAAGGGTCGCACCGAGAGAGTAAATGTCGGCTCTTTCTCCGTACGAGGATGAATCTCCAACC
>JBILTA010000686.1:0-3161 GCA_044371785.1 Pirellulaceae bacterium
GCCGTCATGCTCCAACTCTCGAAAAGCCTCGCGGACCGGTACGCGACTAACTTCCAACCGCTGCGCCGTTGGAATCTCCGCCAACATTGTCCCAGGCGCCAGCACTCCCGAAATGATCTCGTTACGAATCCGTTCAGCCACATTGTCAGCGAGCGTAAGTCGGGAGTGCGAGCTGGCGAGCTCAGTCTGTCGTTTGTTCGATTGTGTTATGGTCATACCGCAATTGTATACAATTCCACGGGATCCATCAACACAATTGTATACAATTCGCCTGCGATCCATTCGTTGCCCCTCCCATCCGTGAAGTAGGCCGCTAATGAAAGTTCCCCAATGTTTTCCATCGGCAATGTATCGCTCCACGCTTCCGCTCCCGTACATGAACACGAGAAGATCTTCCGCATGAACTGTTACGGGTGTGATGCGGCCAACTGAGCC
Organism: Pirellulaceae bacterium; assembly: GCA_044371785.1. GTDB lineage: Bacteria > Planctomycetota > Planctomycetia > Pirellulales > Pirellulaceae > JAFLCP01. The sequence goes on from JBILTA010000686.1 coordinate 436, forward strand.
AAAATCAACTCTCGGGCGGCACGTTCACGATCTCCAATCTTGGAATGTACGGCATCGACACCTTCACGCCGGTCCTCAACCTGCCACAAGCCGCAATTCTCGGAGTCGGTCGCATCGTCGAAGAACCTGTCGTCCGGAACGCCAACTTGCCATCCGGAATACGATGACCCTTAGCTTGACCTTCGACCATCGAGTCATCGACGGCGCCCCCGCTGCCCGCTGGTTGCAACGCATCTGCGAACGTCTTCAGACTCCCAACCAGTAATGACGTTGGGATAGACCTGCCCTTAATCCTTAACCACAACAATCCTTAAGCAAAACGAATGCTAATCCGTTGACCTAACGCTCGCCGAGAGTTGTTACGAAAACCGTTGCTTCCGGCGTTATCTCGTAAATGCTGATCTTTACTTAATAAAGGCCTTGTTGCACCACTTTCGGGTGTTTGCATTATCTGGTTGCTGAGTCAACCACTTAAAAACATTCACTTCTGAATAGATTGAGCGACTCATCGTTCATGAATGTGGCAAGATGTATCTTCAGTTCGCACCCTACTTATTCTTGCATTCATCTTTAGGTGTAGTTTCCTGTGTGCGACTCTTATGGGTGTCTTCTTTTGGGGTTGTTATTGGCTTTTTTCGCTGAAGTTTGGTGAGTGATACTACGCTCAAAAAGAGTATCTGTGTCGATCTTGGAATCGTCGTGTCTAGGCATTATCGTGCTCAATTTCCTGGCGCGATCTATCGGATTGTCACGCGGGGCGAGGGACAGCGCTCCCTCTTTTAAGCTGATTGCCCACCCGATCGCCTGACGCGTGGACTGAAGGAAGAAGTCACTCGGGCCGGATAGAAAGTGCTTTCATTTGTTGGATGCCCTGTCATCCATTTGCTGCCGCAAACCCCTGAACTCAGTTTGGCGTGAGGTATGCATCATTTGCTCTCTGGCTAAGCCAATGCTTATGCAAAACGAAATCGGCGTATCGCCCATCTATTTCAGGGGTGGGACAAATCATCCCTGGTCGAAGATGCAGGGTAATTCCGGTCGCTCAGCCGAATATCCAAACGGTTTGGATTGTTCCATCCCAACTATTTCGAATACGGCCATTCAGGAAACGATTTTCGGAACTCAGCGCATGTTCCCCCAATCCAAGCATATTGGTCGTCAATCTTCTGCGCATAGATGACACGGCAGCCAAAGATGCCAATCAGGGCCGCAGTAAGTATCGCAAACGGGAACTGAATCATGCAAATTGAAGAAATCGCATTTGGAGATCGTTCCGCGGCTGCGATTCCGAAAATCAATAACGCTACGCTAACAAAGATCATCGACCAAGCGGTGATCATCCACTTAATCCGAGCAGCTTTGTATCTGGGAGCTAAAGGAATATCAAAGGTAGCACTCTTGCGAACGACAATCGCAACCACCGCATAGATTAGTAGATTGAGCAGAATAAGAAAATAAAGGGCGGGATGATGCCACATCAGCTTCCGTTTGAGTCGTTCGCTGGTCGGTTCGTTGCTCTTAACACAACGGTCAGGCAATACGGCCTGTTTGTGAACGATAAGCATTTGCCCTTTTTGGAAGATCCCGCCGACCGGCTGCATTGCGACAGGAGGAGCCATGTTGCTATAAACAGCGTAGGGATTCTCTGGATTCTGGGGCATATTTGCCATTTGTTTCGACCTTAAATGTATGGTAGCGAAGAGGATGGATACAAGAAACAAATCCAAGTCAATCGGTTCCGCAAAAGTTTATCCTTTCATTTCCATTAAATCAATTAGATTCGATCTATTATAGAAATCTGCCCAATGAAAGTGTTCTAGACGGCCGCATCAAGTTGGAAGTGTAAATCCAATAGCAGAAGAAATGCTGTGTTGATCGAGTTTACTGATAGTTGTCGTGTTAACGATCTGTTAAAACGAGCAATTGTTTACGTGGAGGCTGGAGTAGATGCTGGAGTGACTGAGTCTGGAGTGACTGAGTATTGGGTCGTGGATATGTGTTCCTCCCAGATTCATGGGATGTCGGACGCCGATGAAATGACCACATAACAAAGCTATACTGTTGTCTCGAAAAAAATCTTTTCCCTACAATGCCATCCCAAAGCCCCATCGAAAACGGTGGAGTTGTGTGAGGTGGTTTGAGTTATACCCACTAATGAAATTCGTAAATCTCTTCATTCTATTTATCGGCTTCTGTAGCTTGGACCAATTGTTGGTGGTCGCCGCAGATCGGCCGCCCAATGTCATTGTGATTTTGGCAGATGATCTTGGGGCAGGCGATCTAGGGTGTTATGGGGCTAAAGATCTGTATACGCCTAATGTGGATGCGTTGGCTGCGCGGGGTGTAAAGTTTAGTCAATTTTATTCGGCAGCGCCCGTATGTTCTCCCTCGCGAGCGGGTTTGCTAACGGGTCGGTGGCCTGCGCGAGCTGGTGTGCCAACGAATTGTGCGTCACAAGCGGGGGCGGCTGGTGCTCTGCCACCACAAGAAGTAACGATGGCCGAAATGTTTCGCTCAGCAGGATATGCGACGGCCCACATCGGCAAATGGCATGTCGGATACACAGCGGAAACAGTACCTCAACAGCAAGGCTTTGATCATTCCTTTGGGCATATGGGAGGTTGTATCGACAACTATTCTCATTTCTTCTATTGGAGTGGGCCCAATACTCACGACTTGTGGCGTAACGGTCGCGAAGTTTTCCATGATGGTCAATATTTCCCTGA
>JBILTA010000688.1:0-3153 GCA_044371785.1 Pirellulaceae bacterium
ATCGGGATCCACATGAAAATGACCTTGCGGACCTTTGACCAAGATGCTGTCCCCTTCGCGCAGTCCCGAATGGAGATAGTCGCTAAGTCCATTTTTAGTGCGGTCTACATCGGACTTAGTTACCGGAACGTGTTTGATCGTCAATCGGTAGTATCGAGGGTCGGGCGCATCGGAAAGCGAGTAGCATCGCAGGGGCTTACGGCCATGTTTATCGACGGGGAGTTGAATAAGTAGATGTTGTCCCGGAAGAAAGGAGGGAAGCACTTCGCCAGCGGCATCCACAAGATAAAACGAGCGACAATCGCTCGATTCGTCGACCATTTCGGCAACAACCATCTGTCGCCAACCGGTCGCAGCGTTATAGGGAGATTTCAGCACACCTTCGATGCGAGCTTGTTCGATCTTGGCGGCAGCAAGAGAGGCATGTTCTAGCCGACGTTGGCGGGCTTCGCTGGCGTGACGCCACGACTCCCAAAATGTCTCGGCCACCTGCCACGTCGAATAGCCGATCAAAGTGGCTGCAGTGCCTGCCGCGACGATTTCGGGCGAAACCAACATGGAGTTTGTCTCTCGGCTTGCAGGTATGGGAGATCGTGACGATGGAAATCCGCCCTGGCGGCGCCGATTTTCCGGGATAATCGATACAAATTGCTAATTTTCGAGCTGGAATCGACAATATTTCGACTCGTTAAATATCGGCTGTTGGAGTATTTTTCCCAGAGAAATCAGGCGTTTTTTGAGTAGCGAACCTTAGCGATTAGGGTGGATTTCAGCTCAGGGTGGTTGCCAAGCCTGCAAGTGTAAACAATCCTTTAGGAGTCACGGGAGCGTGGAAGGCGACCGCATCGATTGCCATTGGGGCATAGGTTCGGTTTCCTTCCCCGCTTCCGGCAACCGAAAATGAGCTGACATGAATCAACCGGAAAGCATTTTCCCACCTCTCACGATCGATGAGAAACTTGAAATTTGCCAGGAAGCGATTGGGTATCGCTTCCGTTCCCGCGAATTGCTGCAAGCGGCTCTAACGCACGCCTCGGGAGCCTCCACGAGGTTGGCCTCAAATGAACGATTGGAGTTTCTGGGCGATTCGATTCTAGGGACCGCCATCTGCGAATTGCTTTTCCATAACCATCCAGAATACCTGGAAGGGGAACTCACCAAAATCAAATCGGTGGTGGTGAGTCGCCGCTGCTGTGCCAAAGTTAGCCGCAACCTGGGTTTAGAGCGTTGTTTGATTGTGGGCAAAGGAATGACGATGGGAACCGGTGTTCCCCGATCGCTGTTATCCGATGTCTATGAAGCGTTGATTGCTGCCATTTATTTGGATGGTGGCAACGAAGCGGCTCGTCAGTTTATCTACAATTCGATGGAAGAAGAAATACAACTTGCGATCGAAGGGCAAATGGGCGGCAACTATAAGTCGACGCTACAGCAGAAAGCTCAGCGCGACTTTAGCAAGACGCCCACTTACAAACTGATCGACGAAAGTGGGCCAGATCACAGCAAGATCTTTCTCATGTGCGCCGAGATTGATACGCGCCGTTTCTCACCCGCCTGGGGCCGCAATAAAAAAGAAGCCGAACAACGCGCTGCAGGAAATGCACTGTCCGAACTCCGCGGTGAACAGCCACCGTATAAAGACATCTGACAATCGATTCGGAAATTTCTCCGACACTCCACAGGCATGACACGAAGATCATGCCTGCGGAAATCGAAGTCAGCTTAGATCTATGATCTCTACATGAGTCTGCGATCAAAGGCAGCATGACTCATTACACTTCGCTTGGTACCACAAACGGTGCTCGATACTCGCGAGTCAGCAGAGCATTCGCGGCGGCGTTTCCAACAAAATTCTCCTTCTCTGGATCGAGTTGTAACGTTTCGCCCAACTGGACTTGCAAGTTATCGGTATCAATTTTGTTTTCTTGCAAATGCTGGCCAGCTCGCTCCATCGTCGCATGAATGTCTTCTTCTTTCCAATGTTTGGCGATTCGCTCCGGCAACTCGGCACCACGCACGGTTTGGCCAAGCACCATCGAGATATTGCCTAAATGACACAGTGCACTTGAAAGATGGCCTTCTTCGATATCAGCATGCAGTTCTTTGGGCTCGCCGCTGCGCACGGCACTGATAAAGTTTTCGTAGTGCGACTCGCCACCACTGAACTCTTTGATCACATTGCCTGACTTATCAAAGGCTTTGCCAGCCGAATAAGAAGTCATGACGACATAGCCATCGCTCCCTTCAACAATGATGCCAACCGAAGCTCCCATAAAGTCCTTGGTTGGTAGTCCACGCACTTCGAAGACCAATTGTTGGGTACCATAATCATGCACCACAACTTGAGTATTCGCTGTTTCTCCCGCATCGGTATAACCAAAGCGACCACCGTAACTCACCGTTCGATTGGGTAGCTTGTTTTGGCCAAGTGCCCAGCGACACAGGTCCATTTGATGGATACCTTGGTTACCCAAATCGCCGTTGCCATAAGCATATTGCCAATGCCAATCATAATGAAACTGAGGGCGAGTCACGACAGCCTCAGGTGCTGGGCCTAACCATAAATTGTAATCGACCGACTTCGGCGGATCATATTTGCCTGCGGCTCCGATCGAGGGTCGACGCTTGTAGCACAAACCACGAGCGATTTTCACTTCACCAATGCCACCGCCATGAATGAACTCAATCGCACTGCGCATCCCTTTTGCAGAACGACTTTGCGTGCCCGTCTGCACGATCCGATTGTACTTTCGAGCTGCTTGAACAACGCGACGTCCTTCAGAAACGTTGTGACTCACTGGCTTTTCCACATAAACATGTTTGCCGGCTTGAACCGACCAAATGGCCGCCAATGCATGCCAATGGTTGGGGGTTGCGATGGAAACGATGTCGATCGATTTGTTTTCGAGGAGCTTGCGAATATCCTTCACATACTCGGGACGTTGGCCACCATGAGCGGCAGCGAACTCATCGCATTTTTGTTGTCCGACTGCTTCATCTACATCGCAAATGTGCGTGACTTGAGTAAACTTGCTGGCACTGAAGCCATTTAAATGATCCCCCCCGCGTCCACGTACGCCCACAACGGCAACGGACATTTTTTCGTTTGCAGAAACCGCAGCTGGATTTTCTTCTACAGCTCGTAAGGTACCT
>JBILTA010000690.1:0-3148 GCA_044371785.1 Pirellulaceae bacterium
ACTTCCACCGAGATTAAGGGCTTGCTCGGGTTTGCATACTTTCCGTTTAACTCATCAGCGCTACTCCCCTGCCCTTCGCCGGAAAGTGAGAGCTTAGATTCCTTGGCGGCTCCTTGCCAGACGATCGTGACACCATAGTTGCCTATCAACGCTCCAGCCTAGCGTGCCGCTTGAACTGCAGGTAACAAAAGTCCCACTAAAATCCCAATAATCGCAATGACAACCAAGAGCTCCACGAGAGTAAATGCTCCTCGACGCAACTGGGACATCGTTTGGGAGCGGTCCTTGTAGAGACTTGTGATTACAGTCTTCACGGAAAGCTCACTTTGGTGGATGTGTTCGAGAGTGTTTTTGCTGCTATGATTCTCAATGTGAATTGCAAGCTTCCTATGAAGGCCATGCGAAGATTCTGGCAATTTTGCAAATCGCGGAGAGGTGTTATGGTTCAGCCGTTGATAGACTTTCGAAGGAATTTGAGTCAGCGACTGCTTTGGCATTGCTCGATCTTGCTAGTTTTCTATGCCTTACTTTATCTTGGATTTTCCATTCGACTGATTGCACAAAACACGACTGATTTTGTGCCTGGGTTGAGGGTCCCAAGAAACGGCGGAGTGTATGTTGTTGCGCATCGAGGAGTGCACGATTCTATTCCAGAGAATACGCTCGCTGCTTATCAAGCTGCAGTTGATCTGGGCTGTGACTTCGTAGAGATAGACGTCCGGACAACTAAGGATAATCACTTGGTATCGATCCATGATTCGACTCTGGATAAGTACACAATAGACGGCACAAAAGGCGCGGTTGCCAACTTCACATTGGCAGAACTGAAGTCGATCGATATTGGTAGTCGTGTTGATCGTAAGTGGAGCAGTGAAAGGGTGCCCACCGTTGAAGAAATCCTCACACTTTGTCAAGGAAGGATTGGTATCTACTTAGACGTTAAAGCAGCTGATTTGAAAGCGCTCGCCGAGATTGTAAAGCGATTCAACATGGAGAAAGATGTTCTCTGGTACATTCCGGCAGATAAAGTTGCCGAGCTTCGCGATCTGTGCCCTGCCACATGGCCCATGCCCGATCCAGGTCCCGAGAAGAACCTTCAACTTTTACTTCAGGGATGTAAACCACAGGTGGTAGCATCGGTGTGGAAGCACTTTTCTCCCACATTCGTGCGTCACTGCCACGAGCAAAGTGCAATCGTTATTGTCGATGACGAGGGACCTGAAACCTGGAAAACGATGTTGGATGCAGGTGTTGATGGGATTCAGACGGACCAACCAGCAGCATTGATTCACTATCTTGTGAAATGAGATTGCAAGATTTCAGTTTCTCAAAATGCCACGCGCCTTTAGATTCGTCAGCTAGGCCCTGTTTCTTTCTTCGTCGTTCATCGTTTAGTGTTTGGGTTTACCCTTGCGCGATTCGGCACGATGGTTCTCGATGTGCTGCTTGAGTTCTGCGATCGCTTTGGCAGGCTTTTGCGATTTGAGAGAATCGACGATGCGCTGATGGCTGACGACTGCTTCATCCCAGCCCGCCTTTTTGACGCTGTCACGAAACTTTTGGAAAAAGACTTGCAGCATCTCGCCGAAGGCAATCATCGGCGCCAGGCCGCTGGCTTCGAGTAACGTCCGATGGAATCGCAGGTCGATTTCCACTCGCGTTTGCAAGTCCCTTGCTTCTCGCAACTGGGCCACTAGATCCTGTAATCGAACAACGATTTGAGGATCTTTTTCGATGCGTTTCATCACGTACGGAATGATTCCGGTTTCCACGATGACGCGCGAATCGATTAACTCATCCTCATCCACTTGATGGAGCGACGCGTGAAAGCCCAAGTTGTGTGTCATTCGCTGCCAGTCCAACTCGCCGACCGTGAGTCCCACGCCGGTCTTGGATCGGAGAATGCCTAAAAACTCGAGAGCTTTTGTAGCTTCGCGAACGGTCAAGCGACTTACGCCAAATCGTTCTGCCATTTCTGTTTCTGTCGGCAGGCGATCGCCGGGTTGCAAGCGTTCCGCTATGATCAACCCACGTATCTGTTCGGCGATTTGATCTCGCATTCGCGGTTTGGCGATTACCTCAAATCGTCCTTCAGTTTCTTGTTTTTCAATACTTCTGCGTTGGCTATTTTCTCCGCTAGAAGTTGTTACAGCGGGTGACGTCTTGGCGCTCAAGCCACGCTTGGTGGGACGTTCAACGGTTAGGCTCGACTTTTGAGATTTTTTTTTCGCGCCGGTGGTCGTTTTCGGCTTTTTGCTAGTTGTCACTTGCGATCCCTTCATTCAATTCGTTAGATTATCAGACAATCTGATGGTTTCGTCAATTCTTTTCTGCTCTCCTGCTTATTTCCCCCCTAGTCCATTCATCTCTTCCCTTCCTCTCCAGGGTTGAATCATGACCAAAGTCGTTGTGACCGATTACACATTTCCGGATCTAAGTGTTGAACGATCGATACTCGAACCGTTGGGTATCGAAGTTATTGGGGCTCAAGCGAAAGCTCCCGATTTATTGATTCCGCTGGTTGCGGACGCAGATGCCGTAATAACTCAATTTGCATCGGTCAACTCGGACGTGATTGCCGCGATGTCGAAAGCACGAATCATTGTGCGTTACGGCATCGGTGTTGATAACGTGGATCTCCAGGCAGCTCATGATCGCAAGATACCTGTATGCAACGTGCCCGATTATTGCATCGATGAGGTTGCCGATCACACTTTGGCCTTCATTCTGGCAACGACAAGGCAAGTTGTTCCAAATACGCTGCATAATCGGGATGGAAAGTGGGGCTTAGCGACGCCATTGTCCGAAATGCGGACTCTCAAAGATCAAACGGTCGGAGTTGTTGGGTTTGGTCGTATCGGACGAGAGGTAGTCGATCGGTTGCGAGCCTTCAAAGCTAAAGTACTGGTTTACGATCCGGTCGTTTCTGTTCCAGATATTTTGTCCAAAGGAGCTTCGGCGGTTGGGCTGGATCAGCTTTTGCAGCAGAGCGATATCATTTCGTTACATTGCCCAAGTACTCCAGCAACAAAGAAACTTTTGCGGGAAGAAACTTTGGCGAAAGTGAAGCCAGGGGCAATTGTCATCAATTTAGCCCGTGGCGACCTCATTGATACCGCGGCATTGGTGAGTGCATTAACGAGCGGCC
>JBILTA010000689.1:0-3148 GCA_044371785.1 Pirellulaceae bacterium
AACGACATGAACAGACGGCGATCAGCATGGCCGAACATGGTCTGCGCGTAATCGCGGTTGCGCAGACATATCTACCTTATCTTGTATCGGAACATGATGTCCCACCACGCCCAGAAGGCTTGCAACTCCTGGGCTTCGTTGGCATGATCGATCCATTGCGAGCTGACTCGAAGACGGCCGTCAAGGCTTGTCATGAGGCGGGGGTCAAGGTAACAATGATCACTGGGGATCATCGTGTCACGGCTCTGGCGATTGCCCGTGAATTGGGCTTAGCTATGACCGAAAGTCAGGTTGCCACTGCAGACGACATTGCTGGGAAGAACCAGCAACAACTAGCGGAATTGGTCGAGCAGACGCGTGTATTCGCACGCGTAACTCCACGTCAAAAGTTAGAGATTGTGAATGCGGCTCGTAGCTCAGGCCACTTTGTGGCTGTCACGGGTGATGGAGTCAACGATGCTCCCGCCTTAAGAGCCGCCAACATTGGCGTGGCGATGGGGAAGTCCGGAACAGATGTTGCCCGAGAAGCTGCCGAACTTGTGATTAGCGACGACAACTTTGGCTCGATTGTGGCAGGTATCGAAGAGGGCCGTATCGCGTATGACAATATTCGTAAGGTAACCTATCTACTCGTGTCGATGGGTGCAGCCGAGTTGCTGATGGTGCTTCTGTCGGTGATCGTTGGGCTGCCAATCCCTTTGCTTCCAGTACAACTGTTGTGGCTCAACCTTGTAACCAACGGCATTCAAGGTGTTGCCTTAGCCTTTGAACCTGGGGAAGGTGACAGTCTGCGACGTAAGCCACGAGATCCTGCCGAACCGCTATTCAACCGTTTGATGCTCGAACGAATTCTGATAGCAACCTTAGTTGTCGGCTGTGGAGGTTTTGCTGTATTTGCGACAGCCATCCATTACGGTTGGAGCACCGAAGCAGCTCGCAATCTTTTGTTGCTCACCATGGTACTTTATGAAAACTTTCACATCGGCAATTGTCGATCCGAAAAGAAGTCGGCCTTTGCGTTATCGCCATTACGAAGCCCAGTCTTATTCTTTGGCACACTTGGGGCATTGTTATTGCACATCGTGGCCATGCATATCCCTTTCTTGCAAAACGTACTATCGACCGGGCCTGTTTCCATAGCCATGTGGGTTGTTGTCCTGGGGGTAGCCTTCCTGATCGTACCAGCTTTGGAATGGCACAAATGGCAGCGGAACTCGCATTTCTTCGGCAAGGATAAGTGACTATACTTCAGCCATAGGACTGGGTGAGAATCTCGAGTAAACCTCGAGACCGATAGACTCAGAAACAGCAGGACGTTTTCTTTTGAGATTGCCAACAACGATCGGTCGCAAGAACACATGACCGCAATCATAACACTTATTGTTATTGCCCTATTTTCCTGGCTCGCCATCAAGGTTGCTACAACCGCCTTGATGATGACTGGACTTAGTTTTGACACTGCCAGTTTCCAGAGTTATTCCGCGTTTTTTGGCGTAGGCTTCACCACGAAAGAAGCGGAACTTGTCGTCAATCATCCTGTTAGAAGGCGCATCATCCGCGATCTAATTCTTGTTGGTAACATCGGTTTGACATCCGCATTGGCAACGATGGTAGCAACTTTTGTTCAAGGCAATAACGTTTTAAAGTCCTTGCTGATTATCTTGGCAGCCGTAGCTATCGCGTTGGTGATCAGTCTTATCGGCCGGTTTCGTTTACTCCGCCGAACCCTGGATCGCTGGATATCGTATTCACTTACTCGCGCTGGACTGGTGCGTGTGCTCGATTACGAGCTGCTACTGCGCGTGGAGCATGGATATGTAGTATCAGAGTATTTGATCGAAGCCAACAATCCTTTGGTTGGAAGAATGTTACGGGAATCAAGACCATGGGATGCAGGTGTCATCGTCCTAGCCATTCGCCGAAACGATGAGCTTTTGCCAGGCATACCTGGCCCCACACAAAAAGTACAATCTGGTGACGTACTCGTTTTATACGGCCAAGAAAAGGATGCCCTTGGCCTGATGCAATTGCACGCGAATTCCGCAACCAAACGCAATACAGATTAACCTGTGACCTCCAAACCATCTTTCGTACAAAACTTAGAATCAGCATTTGGCACCGCGAGCCTGCAGGCTTTTGGAAGCAGCGTGTTCTTTACCACTAACACAAATATCCACTTGGACGAGGAGGCTCTTTCTCGTTATCGGTACTTCCTACGCGCAACCTGGGAGAAACTCAGTGAGCAGAATTGGCTCTCCAATTGGGGTTTGGTCTATGAGCGGAAATCAGGCGATAAAGCAGACATCGTCAGCGAACTTAAGTCCATCTCGGATCGCAACGTTCGCATGTCTGCCGGCTTGCTACTAGAGAACCAAGAAGATGTAAGTGCCACGACCCAAGCCCTACAAAAGGCATTCAATCACCCTCAGCTAAAAGAGCTAAAAGTTTTCAAAATCGGTGATGGTGCCGCCATGTCTGGCTTATTGATCGTCGCAAGCATTCGTGATCAAGGCGTATTGTCTTTGATCCTACTCTTGGATTGAGATGACAAACGAGCTCAAGCATAGCTATCCGAAGCTTTCGTGAAAGAATTCATCGTCAAGGGTCCCAAAGCAGCCTCTTGCGCCCCACGATACGAGTCCTGCGATTCGTTTCGCCTGCCCTTATCATCCTCCATCAATCTGAGCAATTCCGCTTGCTCCGCAAACCGCCATTCCTTGGTACATTTCAGTCGATAACTGGGAGTATCCACCAGGGCCTCTAGCAGTCCATCATTCCACGCTTCGCGTTGGGCTGGAGTGATAAGTACAACACGTTTTGCCTGTTCAGCCCTGAGTTCGTCTTCTATCATATCGAGTCGTTTTTCTCCGATCCTAGTAACGAAATCGGGCCATATTCTAACTTTAGGGACCCCACGCGCTAAACAGGGCCCACTGCGATAGACTAAATCCAAGCGATACCCTTAAGTACAGTCGCCGATTTGTGCTGCGAGCGACGGCAGCATAGATTAGAATGGGAGATAACAACATTCATCGCTTTCGCCAGATTTACTAATGAATACATCAATTGAATCACCGGTTCCAACGTCCAAACCAAGACAATTTTATCGTCGCCTCGCTATTGTGCTGGGTGGATTCGTTCTGATTTA
>JBILTA010000691.1:0-3146 GCA_044371785.1 Pirellulaceae bacterium
ATTATCGTTGTACGAAAGTGTGCTCGATCGTGTTGGTTCGCCTACGCCACCATCCGTCGAAAGCACCAGTGAAGAGAATCGCGTTTGATCACCGACAGCTTTGGCAGCGACCTGATCCGCAGAGACCGTGTTGATCAAGAACTTATTATTGAGAAAAGCACCTGTGAGAAACGTATCTGCTGTATCATGAGCTCCCATACGTCGGCCGTTGGGATGCGATAAACCGCCCAGGATCGTGAGCTTGTCACGCAGGCTCTCAAGCGGCTTCAGCGTTTCAGTGAAATGGTAGTCTTTACCTTCACCATTGGGAAACCAACGCCATTTTGCATGTTCATGTTGCTCGGGAGGAAGAGCAACACCAAAACCAAAGTACAGGGCGCAGATGCGTCGAGGTGGTGAAGCTATTGGACGGCTTGGCTCGTTTGCTCGCGTCATGCATTCTAACCATGGTAGGCCTAACGACACTCCGGTACCCATCAAGAAGGTGCGTCGGTCTAGGTGCCAAGATTTTCTCGCCATGTTTCTCTTCTTTGTCGCTTATAGGGTGAAGCGGTCGTACGGACACATTACTTCGTTTGAAAGGGCTCGCTCATTACGAGCGCGTGAACCAAACTTCTAAGTTTAAAGTCTTCTATCGCTGCCTGAGTTAAAACTTGATCGATCGCGGCTTGATCGGTGAGATCGAGCGACCGGCCAAGCGAGTAACTCAGCAAACGGTTAACTAATGAACGCGCAAAGTCTTCTTTGCGGTGTTGTAGCAAATAGTTTTTCAAGCCTGTCGTGCCTGACAATAAGTCTCCATTGGGTAACGTGACGTTAGCATCAATGGTGAGTTTCTCCGAAGGGTCGCCCGTGTGGCGAGTGATTTCGGTTCGCCAACGCCCTACCGCATCAAAATTCTCCAAGGCTATTCCCCAGGGATCAAGATTGCGATGGCATTGGTTGCACGATTCTTTCGTTCGATGAATCTCAAGTTGTTCGCGTACGGACAGTTTGTGAAACTCAGGATTTGCTTGCTCGAGCGTAGGCACGTTAGGTGGCGGTGGCGCGGGCGGATCATTGAGTAGGCGGTCGCGGATCCAAACTGCACGACGCACTGGATGTGAATCGGATCCGGTCGAGTGACTCAGGAGAAAGCTCGCCTGAGTAAGTAAGCCCCCGCGTGGAGAATCCTTCGGCACAGGAACCCGTCGAAAGGAAGTACCATAGACACCTTCAAGTCCATAATGTTTCGCCAGTGGTTCATTGAGCATCATGAAATCACAGTCCAGCAATCGTGTGATGCTAAGGTTGTCCTTTAGTATCTCGGCGAACAGCGATTGCGTTTCTCGACGCATTTCTTGTTTGAGTCGATCGTCAACAGCGGGAAACTTCTCTTTGTTGACGGCAACATTCTCAAGGTAGTTTAGTCGCAACCATTGATCGGTAAACTGTTGCACGAATCGTTCTGCTTTGGGATCCGCCAGCATACGGTCCAGTTCCCTCGATAGCGATTGCCGCAAAGTCCCCAGCCGAGCGTGTTGCAAGAGAGATTCATCGGGCATCGAACTCCAAAGAAAATAGGAAAGTCTGGAGGCGAGTTCAAATTCGGTGATCTCCCTCTTTTCATCACCCGCAGGCTCAACCAGAAAGAGAAAGTCGGGTTGAATCAAGACCATGGACAGCGTCTCGCGAATAGCTTCTTCGAATGATGGATACTCCGGGCGGATCGAGTGAAAGAAGTCGACAAACTTGCTGACTTCCTTGTCGGTCACATCTCGGCGGAATGCTCTTGTCATAAAGCGAGCGATCACTTCGCGAATGTACTTCGGATCTTCTGGTGTAACATCTGGTGTTTCGAAAAGGATTTGACGATGTTGGGATGGCGGCCATTGTGAATATGCATGACCATGAAATTCGACCGATTGGATCAATAGTGTCGGTAGCTGTTCTTCTACTGGATAAACGCGTTTTCCGTTGTCATCCTTCTGTTCTTTGGGTAACGGTGATTTGTCATCATAGGCATTTCGAACTCGGACTACCAAGCCTGGATATTTGCTTTGCCCACGTACGGGTAACGGAAAGTTCTCGATTCGTCCTCGAAACTCAAACGTTTGCAGATCTGGCGAAGTGACTTCAACCAATGCAAACTCGCGCATCAAAAGTTCAGTATCGGGTCGATAACCAACGGAAACCTCAAGCAATGGATAGCCAGTGTTCGGTTTGATATCCGCCTTCAAATGCACTCGAACTACAAAATCTCCTTGTTCAGGATAGTTATCCACCATCCTTGCCAAAAACTCTTGCTTGCGGCCGAGTTGATTGGACCTTTGGGCATCTCCCAACCAGTCGTCTAGATTGCTTGCTTCAAAGGTGTGGTCTATTGGTGCTGGCTTATCTCCTTGGATAATGACGCGATCCAGCGCCAATCTCGTCGTGGACAAATAGAACTCCAGTTGTAGCGAGGACATTTGCAGAGATTGACCATTGTTGCGAAATCCATCAGCCGATGTCGCATCGGGGGGTAGGTCTCGCGCATAATCCATTTCGAGTCCCAACAATTCTTGCATCGTGTTCTGATACTCAAAGCGGTTTAGTCGCCTCAACACGACGCGACCATCCGTTTTGCGCTGTGCATCAAGGGCTTGCTTGAGCGATTGAGTCAACCAACCAGTGACAATTTGAAGCTGTTCGCTTGAAAGTTGAGGTTCTTCAGGTGGCGGCATTTCACCTGCCTGGATTGCGTTCAACACCTCATGCCAAAACTCTGTGGCTGCCCTGTCTTCCGTAAACGCAGTCGAGAGGTTATCGAGTCGAAAACTACCTTCTTGCTTGTCGGGACCATGACAGCGAAAACAATTCGATTGCAGAATTGGGTAGATATCTTTCTGAAATTCGATTTCATCGCCCGGCGCGTTTCTACCAAGAATTGGCGTCGCGCAAAGACAACACACAATCAATAAAGTGATTCGTCGAATGGGCGTCATAGGGGATGTAGGATGCTGTTGGCAGGTGAGATTTGGATAACATCAGCGGCGGGAGATGCTCGATCTTACCGAATCTCGCTCTCTAGCACCAGAAAAAACACCCCTATTGACGATTTTATCACCGTCCCATCGTTTAACCCGTAACCGCAGCGCCAGCGGAGGTTAGGGTTCCCCGAGTAC
>JBILTA010000692.1:0-3138 GCA_044371785.1 Pirellulaceae bacterium
AGTGCGGTAGCGGCATCATTGCCTGAGGGAAGCATTAAGCCATAGAGCAATTCATGGACAGTAACAGATTCGCCGGCGCGAATGGTGGCGGATGAACCTGGGGTGTTATCTGCGCGCGCAGAGAAAACAACACGTTCCTCCAAAACTTCGGGATGTTCTGCGGCCCAATTCGAAATAAGCCATGCAGTCATCATCTTGGTCGTGCTGGCAATTTCCAGTGGTTCGTTGGCAGCGCTGCCATCGATAACGTTGCCAGTCTCTTTATCGAATACAACCCATGCCTTGCACGACACAAAAGGAGCACCTTCCAGTGGCTCCATATTGTTCTTGGCCGGAAGCTCATTAATCTCTTTATTTGCAGTATCTGATTCGTCCAAATCTATGGGCCCAAGAGTCTCCCACGTCTTTGGATTCATGGCACCGGTGGGATCGAGACCTTTTAATGCTTGAAAAGCTCTTACCGCCTTTTCAGTTGCAGGACCAAAGTCACCATCGATAGATAGTTCTGGCGGTGGAGTGAGTTGTTTATTGAGGGCCCGCTGCAACGCTTCCACCATCGGTCCATTGGAGCCAACTTTCAATAGGCTGGAATCTGCTTCAGTTGTAAGAGAGTCGGGGTTGTACCAACGATAGACTATTTCACCGATCTGGGCACAAAGTGCTTCGGCCTCATTGCTGTCCGTCCAACTAGTGTCTTTGTTGTTATTGGTCAAAACGGCGATGGCAACCATCCCTTTCGGAGTCTGCACTAGACCAGCGTCCGTGCGGCATTCGTTAACAGCGCCTGTCTTGTGATAAAATTTCACTCCAGCAGGAAGATTGCGAGCTAGCTTACTTTTGTCATCGCATGTTAAAAGATGTGCCAAGATAGAGTCGCAAGACTGGGGACTCAACAGCGTTTTTCTATGCAGTTTCTCGAGGAGCATTACCATATCTTTCGCGGTGGTGCTGCCGAGTCCATACTTCTGACTTCTTTCGATCGCCACGGATGTGTCACGACGGAACACCTTCGAATGGACTTGCGTTTCGGGAAAGCCCATCTCAGTCATGGTTTTAGCAACGCTATCTATTCCGATTTGGTCTAAAACCAAATTGGTCGCCGTATTGTCCGAGTATGTGATCATCAGGCGTGCAATCGTGTGCAACGATAACACAGCGTCGGCGTTGAAATGCTGGGTCAGTATTCCAGAGCCAGGTACTTTGTCTGCTTCGTTTAAGGTAATCGGTTTATCGAGCGAAACAGTCCCCTGCTCTGCCTGTCGATATAACTCGATGAGCACCGGAAACTTGATCAAACTGGCAGTGGGCATCACCGCTTCGCTGTGATATTCGAAGGTCTCGCCCGAATCCAGGTTTTTTACCATTAAGGCAACATCACCACGATGCTTTTCCAGTAGCGGCAGAATGTCGGAGCGAAGTTCTTGTGCGACGATGTGACTATCGAAAGACAGGCTCGTGGGAAAAAGGCAACTCAAGCAAACGAACCCATAGACGCACCAAGTGGGTAGAGAACGGGGAATAAAGAGAAGCATAGGAAATTGCTCGTATCAACATGCTGTATTGGTTTGTCTGGCTGAAAGCAGTTTAATCATAGCAGATTGGGATGCCAACTTCTTGAGTTGCGTAATTTTGGCATGGTATGCTATGGCTCTCTCTTCCAGAGGAACTCTCACGTGCTTGCCTTCCCCTCCAGACTCATTTTGGCTATGTCGTACATTCTAGCGACATGCATCTTCGTTGCTCCTTTGTTTGCTGGCGAAGAAGCGGAAGTGCTCTTTGTCCGCAGGATACTGCCACTACTCCAGGCAAAGTGTTTAGCTTGCCACGGTGGAGGCGATATTGCCGAAGGTGAATTGTCGCTCGCGGATCGCGAAGCGTTCGAACAAGGAGGCTCGAGTCGCCAACCCTTGGTTGTGCCTGGCCAGTCCGCAGAGAGTCCCTTGTTTCTTGCACTTTTGCGAGAATCGGAATTGTGGTCGGCAATGCCCCCCAAGGAAGCCGAGAAGTTGTCGCCACAGGAACTTGATTGGATCAGATCTTGGATCGATCAAAACGCACCATGGCCTAATGTAGATCGAATTGCTGAGATTCGAAGAGAATACTCTGATGAATGGGCAAGAGATGGCGGAATACAAGTTGCGACCAGTGGTGGCCTAAATGATGAATGGACGAAACGGTCTTACGAACCGGAAGGTTTATGGGCGTACCAGCCAATTCTAAAACCGACTAGTTCTTTACCGCAAATAGTTGCCGAGCATGAAGTCATCGACCATTGGATTGGCAAACGGATTCCAAAAGGACTGACACTCGCATCAGCTTGTGATTCCGAGACGTTTATTCGACGAGCGACCTACGATCTAACGGGGCTGCCTCCAAAACACGAAGCCATCGCTGCCTTTCAAACTGCGTACGCCATCGATCCCGATCAGGCAGTTGCTCAACTTGTAGATCAGTTGCTGGATAGTCCTCATTATGGCGAACGCATGGCACAGCATTGGCTAGATGTTGTTCGATACGCTGATTCGGCTGGATTTGCTAATGATTATGAACGCGGGAATGCCTGGCGTTATCGTGACTATGTGATCCGCGCCTTCAATCAAGATCTCCCCTTTGATCAATTTGTGATACAGCAGATCGCTGGCGATGAGATCGAGCCGATGGATTCAGAATCGCTCATAGCGACAGGTTTTTTGAGAATGGGCCCCTGGGAACTAACGGGCATGGAAGTTGCGAAAGTCGCCCGTCAGCGTTTCTTGGATGATGTTACCAACAGTATCGGCGAGTGTTTTCTCGCTCATTCACTCCAATGTGCTCGCTGTCATGACCATAAATTTGATCCTGTGCCGACACGCGACTACTATTCGATTCAAGCCGCCTTATGCACTACGCAACTCGCAGAGCGTGATGTTCCATTTTTGGAATCGGAAAACCAAAGCGGTTTCGATGAAGAGAAATATCTTCGAAAAAAACTGGAAGAGTACCAGGGCGTATTGACCCGTCTGGATGACCTGTTGTTGAAGAACGCAACCACTTGGTTTGAGCAGAACAAGAAGGATTCTTCTCAATGGAATAAAGCACTGGAACAAAATCGAGTTAAGACGTTTAAATCAAATGGGAAGTTGTTTCAAGATTTGTTCA
>JBILTA010000693.1:0-3136 GCA_044371785.1 Pirellulaceae bacterium
CCTAGTTCTTGGCTGTATTGTTCTAGTTCGGCTCGAATGGTTCGATAATTTTCAATGGGATTGGTTTCGTCGGCGGGGAAAGGTTCTACCAAGTGGACCAAGATCCCAGCTCGCATGATGTGACGGAGGAAGTCATGGCCGAGACCAACTCCGCGATGCGCCCCTTCGATCAAGCCGGGGATATCGGCAAGCACAAAAGATCGGTCCATATCCAAGCGGACCATACCGAGATTGGGATATTTGGTGGTGAAAGGATAGTCGGCAATTTCAGGTCGAGCGCGTGACAGGCGACTGAGCATGGTGCTCTTGCCTGCATTGGGTTTGCCAACCAAGCCGACGTCAGCGATCACTTTAAGTTCTAGGATGACGCGGCGACATTCGCCTTCGCCACCTGGTTGTGCTTCGCGTGGTGCGCGGTTGGTAGAAGTTTTGAAATGGGTATTTCCTTTACCCCCTTTGCCGCCACGTGCGACCACAACTTCATCGCCAACTTGCACGAGATCTTTGAGGACCATGCCAGTTTCTTTATCGATGAGCACGGTTCCGGGTGGAACTTCGAGCACAACGTCTTTGCCCCCTTTGCCGTGGCAGCCGGAGCCTTGTCCGTTCTCGCCTTTTTCACCACGCCAGAATTTGCTGTGGGCAAAGCTAACGAGCGAGTTAACGCCTTCGCGAGCGCGGAGGATGATGCTGCCACCATTGCCACCGTCACCGCCGCAGGGGCCACCTTGTGGTACGTATTTTTCACGCAAGAAAGCAACGCACCCGTCGCCCCCTTTACCGGCATGGAATTCCACTTCAACTCGATCGACAAACATGTTTGGCCTCAACCATAAAAAAAGCGAGCCACCTCCATGAGATAGCTCGCCCGATTCGATTCATCTTCAACTTGCTTTAAGTGCTAATTTTTTCGGTGCTCAGCCTACGTGAGGCTGGACCGAATTAGCTGTTAGCGAGAGGAACTACGTTAACGCGTCGACCTTCCTGGTCGAACTTGACGTTTCCGTCGATCAGCGAATAGATCGTGTAGTCCTTGCCCATACCGACGTTTTTGCCGGGATGGAACTTGGTGCCAACTTGACGAATGATGATGCAACCGGGCTGTACTGCTTCGCCGCCGAAGTGTTTAACACCGAGGCGTTGTGAATTACTGTCGCGACCGTTACGGGTCGAACCTTGACCTTTTTTATGTGCCATGACTCTGACTCACCTTTCCCAATATTCTTAAGTCGATTGTATTGCGTGTTTGTGCGGTTTTGCTTGTTTATGCGGTCCGCGAATTACGGCTACGTTTATCGCAGGTTTCTGCGGTGCTGAACGCCCATGCAGAAGTGCAATTGTTTGGTTATACGCTTTTTAAGCCAACCTTTGTGAACGGCTCAGCTTCTGCTGGTTTAACCAGTTTCTGCTGCTTCGACCAGTTTCTGCTGGATTGGCCAGTTTGGCTGGTTTACCCATTTGCTGGTTTACCCATTTACTGGTTTTTGCATTGCTGGGCGATCATTCGAAAGGATTTTCGGGCATTTTGGCCCTCAAAGGCTTATCGGGGTCGCGGGCGAGAAACTTGAGGTTCCTGCACAAGAGAGAAGATTACCGATAAATCCAGAGATAATCAAGGCGTTCTGACAAACCATACGTCTGCAAAATCTTGATTTGTCTGGCTGGATCCGCCAAAGCGGGTACGCCGAAGCGAATCTTGTCGGCGATTTCGTCCAAAGTATCCCCTGGACGCCAAAAGTTGAGTTGCAGCGTTTTGCGGCGATAGAGCTTTTTGCCATCAACCGATTCCACACGGAAAGCGTTGGTGAGCCCCTGGACCTGAACCGAGAAATAATCGACACGTGGGTCAACGTTCTCCCAGGTCGCGATACCCCAGATAGGCTTGTCGTCGGTTTCGGTGCTCTTGGGGATCGCAATCGTTTGCAATTCCATAGAATCGTGCAGTGGAGCCCCCACTTTCTCACGGGCAGCGATCGCATCTTTGGCAGCAGGGATAATGCGATCAAGATATTCTTTGTTGGTTGGTTTCTCGATCAACACGAAGCTTGGGAAAATGCGGCGGCTGTTGAAGGAAACGCGTTCTGGTGCAGGAAAAGTGGTAGCACCAAACTGATCGGCTTCCGGTTTCGGCTGCAGTTCGCCCCCTTCGTAACGAATGCTATAAAGCATGTACCAAATCAATTTTCGCTGTAATTTTCCATTGGGTTGCGGAACATCCACTTCGATCATGCGAACCGGTTTGAAGCCAATTTCGAAGCCATAAACCGAATGTCGTATCACAACATTCGAGCCTTTTTCCAAAAGCGTGTCGCTCTTGGGGGCTTCGATGGGACGGCCTTCTGGGAAATCTGGAGCTTGCCAAGCCAATTCTGGGTGGGCGGCTACAAAATCGAGAGGCATTGGGCCTTCAAAGGTATCTTCAGGACGAAGATCTGGCTTGATAAAGTGCATCACCCCTGGGGCGAGTTTACGAGTCGTAACGCCCGAGCTGCGGACCGGAATTGTGGTCGGTTTGGCTGCGGGGGCTTCTTCGTTTTGAGCGATTTCTGCGTCGTTGGCAACTTCCGCATCTTGGGCCAGTGCGGGCTGTAGACTCGACAGGCCAAGACCTCCGGCAACCAAGCTGGTGCTTACCAAACCGGAGCGCAGAGAAGTAAGGGAGGCATCAGCAAATACCTTGCCAAACCGATAGGTCTGTCGAAGCAAGTTTTGGAGCGACATATACTTAGATCAATCAGTTGAAAAGGGTAACTGCCCCGCAGGGGACACATCGATTGCCCAAAATCGTGCATCTCGGGGCGAATTTACGGGCTCGGCCGTGGGCCATTCGGGAGCCAATCTACGTCCGAGTATAGTTACCCAAGAAGCCTGGGGTCAATGAAATCCATCCAGCCTTCCCAAATTAACGAAATTTTGCAAGCAGGCTTGAGGCTTGAGGGGTGAGACTTGAGGCTTCAGGCTGTGGGGGGTAGGACTGACCTGTCTTTTGGCTTTTTCGCGCAGCGCCCTCTAGTCTCAAGCCTCACCCCTCAGCGCCTGTTCATCCCTCAGCGCCTGCTCACGTGTCGATGCCGCGGTCGGCGGAACCGACGGGGGCAGCGTTCTCTTCCTGCTTCTGCTCCTCACGCCAAGGCTT
>JBILTA010000694.1:0-3135 GCA_044371785.1 Pirellulaceae bacterium
AAAAGCCAACACCGGTACGGATCTCGGCCTTGCCTGTACCATCGATGTTCAGTTCCAAACGGATCTTTGTCTCGGCCGTCTCGCGATGTATCGATGCTGATCGAAGCTGCGTCACAGTAAACTCTCCAATACACTAAAACAGGCATCCATTTGCGAATCGGTGCCCACACTGATTCGCAAACCATCGCCCCAGCCCTCGTACTTCATATACCGCACGAGAATCTTATTCGCCTTTAATTGCTCATACAACGGCTGAACGGGTCGGTCCTGTCGTGTGCACCAAACAAAGTTCGCTGACGATGGTGTCACCTGGAATCCCAACTCGCTCAATCGCGTCTCCATCCGGCTACGTGTTGCAATAATCTTGGCACGATTCTCGAGCAGCCAATCTTGCCGATGCATCGCCGCCGTCGCGCCCGCTAACGAAAGGGTGTCACAATTGTAACTGTCCTTCACATTACGGCAGACTCGAATCCAATCGGGATGAGCGACCAAAAAACCGAACCGTAAGCCCGCTAAACCATACGACTTACTTAACGTTCGTGACACAAGCACATTAGGATATTGTCGTACAAGATCAAGACAATTCGTGTCCGCAAAATCGGCATAAGCCTCATCAACCAACAATGGGCAGGGAAGTTGGGCGGCAATCTCCCCAATCTTTTCTGGTGAGATCATCGTACCGCTGGGACTGTTTGGGTTGGGCAAAAAGACCAAACGCAACCGGTCATGGCCCACGCCAAACGCTCCTGGTAATGAGAAATCGTCCATGAAGCGGACCTCTTCCCATCGCGCATTCTGAATCTGGGCCAACGTTCGATAGAGAATGTAACTGGGGTAGGGGAGCCGAAGTACATCACCTTCACCGACACAGGCTCGCGTCAAAATCGTCAAGATGTCATCGCTGCCGTTCCCGCACAAAATCCAATCGGGATCAAACCCCAGCACTTCACCCGCTCGAATTCGAAATGCCGTTCCTAATGGATCCGGATATCGCTCTAGTCGATCGCGAGCCGCAGCAGCAATCGCTTCCGCCACATCCGGATGCGGAGGATAAGGATTCTCATTGGTGTTGAGCTTGATGAATTTGCCACCTTGCGGTTGCTCGCCTGGGACGTAGGGTGACATCGCCGCAATCGCTGGGCGAATCATGCGCTGGATATGTGGGTTGGAGGACACGGATTTCTCGAGGTTAGGGTTTGCAGATTGGGAAATGTTTTTGGGCGGTGATGCGGGGTAATAAGAATGATGGGAGAAAGTTTAGTTGGTGCGGAGAGTGACACTGCGCTCGTGAGCGGTTAAGCCCTCGCATTGAGCAATCAGACTGATCTCCTGCGAAATGCCTTGCAATGCGACCTTCGAGTATTCAATCACACTACCGCTACGCAGAAAGCTATTCGCATTCAATCCCGATGCCCAACGCGCCGTACCACCCGTCGGCAATACGTGTGATGGACCAGCTGCATAATCACCTAAGGCAACCGGTGAATAGTCGCCCAAGAACGTTGCCCCCGCATTGCGAATGCGAGCGCTCATCGCAGCAGGATCTTTCGTCGCAATATGCAAATGCTCTGGAGCCAACAGGTCCGTCAACTCAATGGCATGCGCTTCATCGCGCGCGATAATCAATGCTCCAAACTGAATCAACGAATCGAGAGTCAGATCACAACGTTCCAAAGTCTGCAGTTGCCGAACTAACTCTTTTTCAACTTGATCCAATATTTCGGGTTCCCAGGTGATCAGTAAACTTGAACCAGGTGAATGTTCGGCTTGAGCTAACATATCTGCTGCGATGTAATCCGGTCGCGCTGAGGCATCGGCCAATACAATCACTTCACTTGGCCCAGCGATCGAATCGATATCAACATCACCATAGACATGCTTTTTCGCTAACGCCACAAAAAGGTTGCCGGGCCCAACGATCTTGTCCACTGCAGGCAAAGCACTGGTACCATAAGCCATCGCAGCAACCGCTTGAGCTCCACCGACAGCGTATACTTCGCGAATACCTAGTTCATAGCAGGTGGCAAGTACATCGGTGTTGTAAGCACCGAACGGAGTGGGAGGAGCAACGATCGCGATCTCCGCGACTCCAGCAGCCTGGGCTGGTAACACGGTCATTAACACGGTCGATGGGTACGCGGCCGCTCCACCGGGAACGCACACACCAACTCGCTTCAATGGCCAATAGCGATGTTGCAAACGAATCCCAGGCTCAGGCTCGACGGTCACATCGCTATGTAAGATTGCTTTTTGAAAACGAAGGACGTTATCGCGGATACGACGAACGGCATTGAGGAACTCCGGAGTCGCTTGGCGATGAGCTTCTTCGAGTTGGCGAACGTTGACACGAAAGTCATCTGCTGATTGAGGATGTCCGTCGAGTTGTTGACTGTAGTGGAGCAGGGCAGGGGTGCCGCGGGTGCGTACGTCTTCGCAAATCGTTTCGACAACTTGTTGCGGTGTCAGCGGCTTGCCAAAAACGCGTTCGGTGAGTTTTTTCCCTTTTTCGCTGACGACGTTGCCTTGGGGGCTCAGTTTGCGGCGAAGTTCGGCAAGTGCGGTAGCAGACGCACCGTTGCGGGTATCAATTCGCTGAATTCGGAAATTTGGAAGGGAGTTTTGCATCAAAGCAGTCCAGGGAACGCATCTATAGAAGGTTGAGCATGTTTGTTTAGGATTGTAGGTTGAGTGGCGAGTTTGTTCGAGCCGGTATCGCCCGAAGTGAGGGGGCCGGCGCTGCGGGGTAAGCGAACGCCTGCGGCTACGGGGGTAAGCAAATCCGGCCTGGGTGGTGGTTGCCAGGGATGCCTAGCCTCCGCTGGCGCTGCGGCTACGGGGTAGGCAAATCCGGCCTGGGTGGTGGTTGCCAGGGATGCCTAGCCTCCGCTGGCGCTGCGGCTACGGGCTAAACGAACGCCTGCGGGGTAAGCGAACGCCTGCGGCTGCTGGGGTAAGCAAATCCGGCCTGGGTGGTGGTAGCCAGGGATGCCTAGCCTCCGCTGGCGCTGCGGCTACGGGCTAAACGAACGCCTGCGGCTACGGGGTAAGCGAACGCCTGCGGCTGCGGGGTAAGCGAGCTCATGGTTAGGACCGAAAAAAGCGGAGTGAGTTCATCACTTCTTTCGTCTATGT
>JBILTA010000137.1:0-10063 GCA_044371785.1 Pirellulaceae bacterium
CCTACATGCACGATGGTAGCCAGAAGACTCTAATGGAAGTTGTGGAATGGTATGCCAAGGGTGGCCATCCGAATAAGCATCTGAGTGAAAAGATTCAGAAGTTGGAGCTAACCGAACAGGACAAAATGGACCTAGTCGCGTTTATGGAAGCATTGACTGGTCCGCTCCCCAAAGTTGAAACGGAACGCCTCCCGTAAGGCGTCGAAGCGACTACGATTCTCTTATACGCAATGCCTCTGGTCAAAAGCCAGAGGCATTTTCGTTTGTCAGCATAACGCATTGCTCTCTCCCTAGATGTGTGGGATAAGTAACGTTTTCCGCTGTCAACGCACTTCACACACAACCTCCACTCACCTATGGATTCGTCAGAACTACAACAAACGGCTGCCCAGTTGGGGATTCACAGCATCCAACGCCATATCTTTCTATGTTGTGATCAAACAAAGCCGAAATGCTGTGACAAAGAAGAGTCACTAGTTGCTTGGGAATATCTTAAGAAACGTCTCAAAGAACTAAAACTGACAGGGCAGGGTGGTGTGTTTCGCACCAAAGCCAACTGTCTGCAATTGTGCATGCACGGACCGGTGGCTGTCGTGTATCCAGAATGTGTATGGTATCACTCCTGTCGCCCCGAAGTACTCGAGCGAATCATCCAAGAACATCTCATCGGCGGCAAGGCGGTCGCTGAGTATGTGATTTCGGCTTCTTGTTCAGCAGATCTGCCTGCAGACGCAGCCCGAAAGCAGGAGAGCTAAGAGCGGAGCCTGTACGCGACACTGCACGGCCGGGGACGGACCGTGCTACAACACTGCACGGCCGGGGACGGACAGTGCTACAACACTGCACGGCCGGGGACGGACAGTGCTACAACACTGCACGGCCGGGGACGGACAGTGCTACAACACCGCACGGCCGGGGACGGACCGTGCTACAACACTGCACGGCCGGGGACGGACCGTGCTACGCCTCACGTCTCCAGCCTGCTTCTCGCTGCGTCGAGGATGTTGCGTGTGATTTGTTGCAAGCGTAAATCGGGACCTTTCGGTTCCGTGTAGACCTTCGGACGCATGTAACCAGGGGGTGCACTTAAGCCATCAGCCCACCAGATAGTCGCTGCATTGAAAACGAAGTTGCCTTTGGGGCCAGGATAAATGGTGGCTGTATATTGACCACCATTCAGCTTATCAGGAGCCGATTGCGTTGGTCCACTAGCAATAACCTCCAGACCTGGAATAGGTGCGGGATCACCATGCCATTCCCAACCGATCACACCAGGTATTTTGTCGCCATTTTTCATGCCCGTGTCACGATAGATCCAGTGCTCTTCTTTGGTACATATCCAATCAGCGCCTCCGGTAACCGGTCCAGTACTGTGTGCTCCCATCAACTCATTGGCATATGGACGAACATGTTCGAGCGAATCCATCTCGACAAAATCGTTGGTTCCATCCGGCGGACCAAAGACACCGACGCGGCGTATCGATTTTGTGGCCTCATCCCACACCACACGTCCACAAACAGCATTGCCAGAGAAGAAGGCTAAAGAAACACCAGCCGCGATTGCGGCTTGCGCATTGCGGAACATTTCGATGGTCCAATATTCATCATGCCCAACACTGAGCCAACCTTTACAACGCAACAAGCTCTTTGGATCGGAATGTGTGTCGCAATTAGAAACATAGGTAACATCGTAGCCAAGCGATTCCATCCAGTAAGCGAAGGGGAACTCCCACAATAAGAATTCGCCCGAGCCTGTGGAGAGAGGCTGGTCAAAGATCTGACAATATCGACCATAGGGGCGTAGAAAACTGACTTGCGATTTCCCACCCCAATACCATTGATTGACGCCGTCATCATAGAGCGAAAACTGACTTGGCCAACGGTTATACGCTTGCCACGTATGATCGCTGCATTGAAAAACAAAATCTGCTTGCCGATCATCACGCACAATAAAAATCACGTAGCTGTCTTGACCGCTCTTCAACGCGGTTAACTTACCGAGATAAACGCCACTCACCGCATCGACAGGTATTTGCCACTGAAAGGCAGTGGGCCACTGACAGTCCATCAAGCGATACTCTTGTGGCACTGGGGTTGCTTGAGGTTCTACGATAGCGGGAGTTAAGGTTGCCATATGCCTTCCTCCTTTGCCACCGTAGTAACCAAGTCGAAAGATCTCCAACTGCACTTCGGACACTGGATTGGCACTCACTTTGATCTCGAGCGTATCACCTGCTCGAAGACTCGCGTGCGAGCAATAACCTTCAATGACGGGAGACCGATATTTGGTGGCTGGGTCGATTTGACAATTTCGCAACATCCAGTCGGTGGTACCGGGGCGTTGGTTCTCCTCAACGATTAAAGAAACGGGCGTAATCGAGCCACCAGCGGAATGGGCCAATGCGGGCGAGAGCAACCCCAAGCCGGCCGCCAAACCACCAGCACTACGCAATAGATCGCGGCGATGGAAATCGGCTGAAGACTGGGGGCGGGCAACTGGTCGGGAATGCGTAGGTTCGGTCATGAGACGACCTCAAGAAGGAGGGAAAGATTGAGGAAGGGAGGGGCGTAATGTACCATCTTTTAGGAGGAGACTCAAAAAAGGAGATGGCTCATGTTGGGCCTATGATGCCCCGCAGCTGCATTAGCACCAGTAATTTTGAGGGTAAAACTGGGGTAATTTGCGTGAAATTGCGGTCGTTCAGCAATGTAATTCGAGAAGACGCGTAGACGAGGATCGGGGACTTCGGATATTTAGAAACTCGCTAATTGAGAAATGTGCCCTGGAGATGCCCTTAGGGTTCGCTACCTTTCAACGTCCATTTGCCGTGAATTGAGAATTGGGTTCGATGAATACTAGTTGGTCGCCGTCGTCATGGCAGTCGCGTACTGCCCTCCAAATGCCTGTTTATCCAGATGCAAACGAACTGCAATCAGCTCTTAATCGTCTGGCAGGGCTCCCACCCTTGGTCACCAGTTGGGAAATTGAAACTTTGCGAGAACGACTCGCCGAGGCAGCTAGTGGCAATGCCTTTTTATTGCAAGGTGGTGATTGCACGGAGAGCATTGACGAATGCAGTACGGACAGCGTAGTTCGTCAAATCAAAGTGCTGATGCAAATGAGCTTGGTGCTTATGCAATCATCGTTGAAGCGAGTCATTCGTGTCGCGCGTATTGCTGGCCAATATGCCAAACCACGTTCAAACGATACCGAGACCCGTAACGGTGTCACTTTACCGGTGTATCGGGGTGATATCATCAACCGCTCCCCCTTTACGCCCGAAGATCGCCAGCCTAACCCTGAACTATTACTGAAGGGTTATGAGCGCGCCGCGTTGACCTTGAATTTCATTCGAGCGCTTTGCGTGGGTGGATTCGCCGACCTGCATCATCCCGAAAATTGGGATCTCGATTTCTGCAAAGACTCGCAGATCGCTCGTCAATTCCACCAACTCGTGGATTCGATTGTCGAATCGTTGCGATTTATGGAAACCGTAACGGGCAAGGCTCTCAGCGAAACTCGCAGTGTCGAAGTCTTTACTTCACATGAAGGCCTGCATTTGCCTTATGAACAAGCCCAGACAAGACAAGTACCACGTCGCGATGGTTGGTATAACCTCAGTACCCATTTACCATGGATCGGGTATCGGACAGCCCAGTTAGATGGCGCTCATATTGAATACTTCCGAGGCATTTGCAATCCCTTGGGTTGCAAGATTGGTGCCGATACGAAGCCCGACTACTTGCTGAAATTACTAGAAACGCTCAATCCACATCGAATACCGGGCAAGATGTTGCTCATTCATCGCTTTGGCCATCAGAAGATACAAGACTATTTGCCCCCTCTGGTACGTGTTGTGCAAGGCGCCGGGCATCCGGTTCTGTGGGTTGCCGATCCGATGCATGGAAATACCGTCTCCTCACCAGCGGGCTATAAGACTCGACGCTTCGAAGATATTACTTCTGAGTTGCTGCAAGCGTTCGATATTCATCAGCAACTCGACAGTCATCTCGGTGGTGTGCATTTGGAACTAACGGGCGACAATGTCACCGAATGCACCGGCGGTGCACGCGGCTTGGCGGAAACCGATTTGCATCGAGCCTACAAGACGCTGGTCGATCCTCGACTCAACTATGAGCAAGCGATGGAAATTGCTTTCTTAATTGCACAGCGTTTAAAGCAAAATCGGCCTTCCACAGACACTGCGCGTTGAGAGATCTTATGCGGGGATGAGCCAATACGACTTAGAAACTGTCGGGACATATCAGTATCTCCCGACGGATTCTAAGAAGGCGCTAATTCACCCCATCCCTCGCCCTCATCCTCTCCATCCTTCTCCCCAAAGCGGCCCATTATTGCCCCCTTTTCATGGCAATTGACGTTTTTCGCGTCATCGCGGTTGAAATCTGAAGTGCAAGCCTTCATGCTAAAGGGAATGCGGTATCCCACCTAACTAGTTCCTGCCTGAGGTCTTTTTGATGTCGTCCGAAAACTCTTCTGTAAACGCGTCCGCAACCACTGAAAAATCACTCGCACATTTCAGTTCTTCCCGTCGAAGTTTTTTGCGCCACAGTTCATTAGCCGCGGCGGCTGTTACCGGCTATTTCTCGTTTCCATCAGCTGCCCGAGCTTATCAATCACCGAATGAAAAATTGAACATCGCGATTGTCGGGTGCGGCAACAAAGGTTGGCATAACGTCGAGCAATTGACTTCTGAAAACATTGTTGCTCTGTGCGACGTTGATACGAATTATCTCGACCATGCCGCCAGTGTGCATCAAAAGGCAACTCGACATCGCGACTTCCGCAAGATGCTCGAAAAAGAATTGAAGAACATCGACGCTGTTGTCGTTTCCACGGCCGATCACACACACGCTCCGGCATCCTCGGTCGCGTTGGATCTTGGCAAACATGTTTATTGTGAAAAGCCACTCAGCCATACCGTAAGCGAAGCACGGGCGTTAGCAAAACTGGCAGCCAAGAACAAGCTGGCAACCCAAATGGGAACACAGATTCATGCGGAAGGAAACTATCGTCGCGTTGTCGAGTTAATTCAAAGTGGTGCCATCGGCACCGTCACCTCTGTTTATTCTTGGTGCAATAAAGGTTGGTCCAATGGACGATTCGGTGAGACGGCTCCTGTGCCAGCGAATCTCGATTGGGATCTATGGCTTGGGCCCGCCAAAGAACGACCCTATTCGAACAGCATTCATCCAGGCAACTGGCGACGATTCTGGGAGTATGGTGGTGGAACATTCGGTGATATGGCCTGCCACGTGGTCGACCTACCGTTCTGGGCACTCAACTTGCGTCACCCCATTGCGGTTACCTGCGAAGGCCCTGAAGCTCATGCTGACGGAACACCCGAATGGACCAAATGCACTTACGAGTTCGGAGCCGAAAATGGACATGGCCCGCTCAATCTATACTGGGCCGACGGCACTGCCAATTTCGATCTTGTCAAAGAAACAAAAGACCACAGTGGGATGCCTTTAACCACATGGGGGTTAGGCGTATTGTTCGTTGGTGATAAGGGAATGTTGGTCGCCGACTATGGGCGCCGACAACTCTTGCCACTCGATAAATTCACCGAATTCAAAGCACCTAAAGAGTCGATTCCTAATTCGATCGGCCATTGGCGTGAGTGGGTCGAAGCTTGCAAAACCGGTTCGCCAACAACTTGCAACTTTGATTACTCTGGCGCACTTTCGGAAACGGTCCTCCTGGGAATCGTTGCTTTCCGTACCGGCAAACGCATCACCTGGGATGCCGCCAATCTGAAAGCAACGAACGCTCCTGAAGCGGATGCTTATATCACCAAAGAGTATCGCAAAGGTTGGGAAGTGGTTGGCTTAAAGAGCTAAATCGACTTGCACCCGTAACGGAATTGAAAGGCTCGAACGGAGTGCAGACCTATGCACCTTGTAGGCATAAATTATAGTTTAGTTCTGGCATTCATGTTTTGCATGAGTGCCACTCTATGCGCTCAATCGACTCCCCAAGAAGGCTTCTTTGAAAATCGTATACGCCCACTGCTTATTGAGCATTGCTATTCTTGTCACTCTCAAGAGGCAATAGCCAAGAATGAATTAAAAGGTGG
Source organism: Pirellulaceae bacterium (assembly GCA_044371785.1). Lineage (GTDB taxonomy): Bacteria > Planctomycetota > Planctomycetia > Pirellulales > Pirellulaceae > JAFLCP01. The sequence continues at coordinate 6,102 of JBILTA010000137.1, forward strand.
CCTGTTGCTCGACTCAAGCGATGCGATTCGGCAGGGGGGCGACAGTGGCAGTGCCATCGATCTGACGGATGTGGATGCCAGCTTGATTCTTTCGGCAGTACGCTATGAAGGCTTAGAGATGCCACCCGATGGCAAACTCAGCGATCAAAATATTGCCGATATACGAAAGTGGATAGAAGATGGCGCGTTCCATTCTGGTAAAGCCTCAGCGCCTGCGGGAGAAGGCAAACATAAAACCGGAATCGACATTGAAGCCGCGAAACAGCAATGGCCTTATCTCCCACTTCAGCGCCCAACTACCCCCAACATCGCGTCGTTTCGAGAAGCCGATAAAGGCCCACATTCCCTTGCCTCAGCAAACTCTCCTTTGGATCATTATCTTCTTGCACGAGCAGAAGATAAATCGCTTGAACCAACCGCAGACATGGATCGGGCACGTTTAGCTCGGCGGCTTTATTATGACCTGATCGGACTTCCTCCATCACCTGAACAGTTAGAACAGTTTTTGAATGACGAAAGCCCAGACGCCTACGAACGTTTGGTCGATCGACTCCTAGCGTCACCGCAGTTCGGTGTCCGTTGGGGACGAAACTGGCTGGATATCGTGCGGTATGCTGAATCGACCACTCTTCGAGGCTTGATCTATACCGAAGCTTGGCGTTATCGCGATTACGTCATCGAATCGATTCAACAAGATCGTCCGCTGTCAGATATGATCCGGGAACATGTTGCTGGTGATTTGCTCCCCCATGAATCGCTCGACGACCAAACCCGTGGAATCATCGCCACCACGTTCTTGACCCTAGGAAATCACAACCTAGAGGAACAAGATAAACAACAACTGCGCATGGATGTCGTCGATGAGCAGATCGATGTCATTGGCCAAGCCTTTCTTGGCCAGACTTTGGGTTGTGCACGTTGCCATGATCATAAGTTTGATCCAATACCCACCCAAGATTATTACGCCATGGCCGGCATTTTGCGAAATGTCCAAACGCTCAAAGATGCCAACGTGTCCAATTGGGTCACGCGTCCTCTTCCGATACCGGCCGAACAACAAGCTCACTACGAGCAGTTACAAAACGAATTGAGCCAAGCTGAGGAGCAGATTAAGTCTGCCAAAAAGGAATTGGCAAACTTCACAGCCGAAGTTCCGAATGAGCCCATTCCTCTAAAGAGGCTTCAGGGTGTTATTGTCGATGATAGTGAAGCTCAAGTTGTTGGAGCATGGACACACTCTCAACATGTGAAACCTTATGTGGGGGATGGTTATCTGCATGATGAGAACAGTGGTAAAGGCGAGAAGACTCTTACCTTCGCAACCAACAAACTTATCAATGGAACCTATGAAGTTCGTTTGGCCTATTCGCCGGGAGAAAGTCGAGCGAAGAAGATCGAGGTAACCGTTGCTTCTGCGGATGGTGAGAAAGTGGTTTACGTAAACCAAAGCCTGAAGCCAGAACTTTCTCCCTGCTTCGTCTCCTTAGGGAACCATCGATTTGAAACGGGTGGTCAAGCCTATGTCTTGATTTCCACAGGTAACTCAGAGGGCCATGTCACTGCGGATGCGGTTCAGTTCTTGCCACAAGGTCAAACGGAATCCCTGATCAATATGACCGAATCCATTGGCGTCACAGCCTCAGAACGCGATGCTGCTCGTAGAGAACTGCAAAAGAAACTCACGGAAACGGAAAACCAGAAGAAAAGACTTCAAGCAGAACTCGATAAACGGCCTCAAGCGATGTCGATTATCGAACGGTCCGAAATCGAAGAGCCCTATATCAATATTCGCGGTGTCGTCCACTCACGAGGGGCTGAAATCAAACGCGGATTTCTCAGCGTGGCTGGTGGCAACTATGGCCTTGAATTACCCGACAAAGAGAGTGGACGCTTGCAATTGGCCGATTGGTTAATGGCCGCCGAAAACCCACTTACCTCTCGCGTTTTGGCCAACCGTATTTGGACTTGGACAATGGGCATGGGCTTGGCTCGAAATCCCGATCATCTTGGCCCCAGCAGTGAGCCACCATTGCATCCAGAGCTAATCGACTATCTCGCTTGCGATTTGAAAGAGCATGAATGGTCGCTCAAGAAATTGGTCCGTACCTTAGTATTGTCTGCCGCCTATTGTCGAACAACACTCTCCATTACAACGGATTCAACCGATCCAGAGAATCGCTATTGGATGCGAGGCCAAAAGAAAACTCTAACGGCAGAATCACTGCGCGACTCGATGCTACAGATCGCCGGAGAGTTGGACCTTCGGATGTTTGGTACAGAGCTTGAGCCGATGCCAGCGGCGGATTATGGCTATGAAGCCAAGAGCCAGCGGCGAAGTGCCTTCTTGCCGATGTTACGGAATTCACTCCCTAAGCTGTTAGTCGCGTTTGATATGGCCGACCCGAGTCGAGTGACGGGAGCTCGCAGTCAGAGCATTGTTGCGCCGCAGGCATTGTTGATGTTGAACTCTGATGAAGTGACTCGCTGCGCACGAAACGCCGCGAAACGACTTCTGCAACTGCCATTAGATCATGCCAATGGTAGGCTCGACTACGCCTTCCGCCAAACGTTGATGCGATTGCCCACCGATGCAGAACGCTCACTATTTATGGATTATCTTGGCCGGGGAGAAAACTCGGTTGATACTTGGCAAGATATCTATCAAACGTTGTTTGGCTCTGCCGAATTTCGCTCATTGGAATAATTGCAATGGAATACTCTACTATATCGCCGCTCACGCGACGGCAGTTGCTACAAACCACGGGATGTGGCTTTGGTTTATTAGCGCTGCAGAGCTTGTTGCAGGGACGAGCCTTGGGCACAAGCCCGGCAGCGACCGATGCAACTTTGCATCCTGCCGTTTTCAACGCAACCCCAAAAGTGAAACGGGTCATCTTTCTCTTTATGCAAGGTGGCGTCAGCCAAGTCGATAGTTTTGACCCTAAGCCGAAGCTACAAGAATTCAGCGGTCAGAAGGTCCCCTTCGATGATGCGCGAGTTATCGCAAATACGGGTAAAAGAGGCTCTCCACAACGCGTATTTTCATCGCCATGGAAATTCAAACACTATGGCGAATGCGGACTCCCTGTATCCGACTTATTTCCTCATATTGGTCAACAAGCAGATGATCTTTGTGTGATTCGCTCGATGAATACCGAGGGAGTAGCACATGGGCCAGCAACACTCTTTCTACATTGCGGCGCAACGGTCGGTTTCCGTCCTTCCATGGGGTCTTGGATATCGTATGGTCTAGGGACCGAAAACGAGAACTTACCTGCATTCATCACGATCAGCCCTTCAGCTGGGAATGGTGGGCCTCGCAACTATGGCAGCGCCTTCCTGCCCGCCAAATATCAAGGAACCGCTATCGGCCGAACCAGTAATGTCAAGCAGCTCAACCATGTAGACTTCCTTCAATCGAGTCTATCTGATGTGGAGCGACTTCAGAAGAAGTTTGAACTATTGCAATCGATGAATCGACTGCATCAACAGCAAGCTCCTGCCGATGACGAAATCGAAGCGGTAGTGGAGTCGTATGAAACCGCCTGGAAGATGCAGCACACAGCCCCCGAAGTTCTCGATATTGAAAAGGAAGATGCGAGCACCCTGCAACTTTATGGCATTGGTGAGAAAGCAACTGATCGTTTTGGTAGGCAGTGTTTATTGGCTCGTCGACTTTGCGAAGCTGGCGTACGCTTTATACAAGTTACTTACGGTGATGACACCGCGAATCCTGCTTGGGACCAGCATAGTAACTTAGAGAAACATGCCGACCACGCATTGGCGACCGATAGGCCTGTGGCTGCTTTGTTGCAGGACCTTAAACAGCGCGGCTTACTGGAAGATACGTTGGTATGGTGGGGAGGTGAATTTGGCCGCACGCCCTACGCACAAGACAACGGTACAGGCCGAGACCACAATCCAGGCGGGTTTACGGTTTGGCTCGCAGGTGGCGGCGTAAA
>JBILTA010000696.1:0-3128 GCA_044371785.1 Pirellulaceae bacterium
GGCAACACGTTTGGATCGGGCTACATCTGTCATGTGGTTGTTTTTTTTCATGCTTGATCTCCCCATAGAAGGAGAAAGAGGTGGTTCGTAGTGGGGCTTGAGCAAAAGTGAGGCAGGTTGTGTATGGTTGGAAGTTTTGCTCGAGAACCCAGAAAATCGACGGTGGAAGCGAGGGAAAATTAAATCATGGCTGGTGGTATGCCAGCTTAATGGCATGCACTTTAAAAGTACACCTAATAGTGTAGTCTAAGGGCAACCAAATCAGAATAACCTTGGGCCCTAACGACACGCTGTTAGCTGCTTAATTGCTTCTAAACCCCACCACCGCAAAATAGTTTCTCCCCTCATTTGGGTCATTTCGAGCCCATGTTCATTTGCTGGATGAACCGGAGGGCTCGGAATGGAACCATTTAGGGATAGGGTTAATAGCCAACTGGCTCTTGAGGGCGAGGGATCAGTGGAAGTCCGTTGTTGCCATTAGCTGGGCCGAGCGGGTTGATAATTACCCTGCCGTTGGTGGGGGTAGGGGAGCCCTCGTACGAAGGCAAGCTGGCAGATCCATTGGGCTGTCGCTCGACGGCCTGTTGATCTATCGGCTGCTGATTAGTTGCCTGCTTATTAAGGGGCGTTTGAATCAAAGTTTGTTGATCTGATGGAGGGGCACTCGTTGTGTCGGGCTGCGGACTTCCGATACCCGTGAAAGTTCCGCCAGGCTGCTGCCGAGCAACAAGATTATTCTGTTCGGTTTGAGCGTTGGTTTGTGACCCTTCAACGGCAGCTTGCTCCGGTAGATTCACGGGCACAGCTTCATCGAGCATCAAAGCTTGAGGGCTGAAGTCGCCACCCAAGGTATCGAGCCGAATTGGGCCTGGATCAACCCATAGGCCTTCGCTATCCAATTGCATGGTTCCTAGTTCTTGGTCGAGAGTTCGACGAAGGACTTCATAGTTCACCCACACACCCATGAAAAAGTTCTGGGCATCGAGCAAATCTTGCAACGCCGACACGGTATCGCGAGCGGCGGTGGGGCCGGAGGCTTGGCTTAGGGCTTCGTTGATTTGGCGAATATCTTCATTGAGCACAATTTGACGAGCGGCGATACGAACCGCGTAGCGTTGCAATTCGAAGTTGACCTGGTTAGCGCGAATGGTGCGTAGGATAGACCGCATTAAGGTCCAGATACTATCTTCGAACTGATAGTAGGATCGACGAGCTTGTTGGTATTCGATGAGAGCTGTTCGATAATTATTGCGTTCTCGGAGTCGGGTGATAGGGGCATCCCATTGCAAGCCAACGCGCAAGCGACCCGTCGAGCCACTGAGATCTATTGGATTACTACCGGTGTTACCGATATCACCACTGAAGACTACGTCCAGATAGCTTTCCAAGTCATCAGCTATGAATTCAATGACACGCCAGCTGTTGACGAGCGCGGCGCGTTGATTCATCCAATCGCGTCGGTAGCGTCGAGCAATATCGACGGCTTCGCGCGGTTCCAGGTCAATATCGGGAAGAGAAATCGTTTCGGTACGAGCGCGGGCTTCAATCAATTGCAGGGCCAAGATATCTTCCGCCATAGCGGCGATCAACGATTGGCTTTCGAAAATGGCCTTATCGCGAATGTTCTCGAATTCTTGTTTCGTATTGGGCGCAGCTCCTTGCTCGCTAGCCAACTGAGTCACGTTCTGGTCCAAAGTCGCGATGCGAGTTTGATATTGCTGCATGTTGCTGCGCAGGCGATCGAGTTCGCCCTTGAGTTGATCTGGGAGGGCTTCGATCTCTTTGGTATTGAACAACTCCGTATCGAGTTCTGGTTTGGGTAGCAACGTGCAGAGCATGTTGCGATCTTTTTCATAGTTCGATTTGAGTTGGTTTAGTTGCTGGATGCGACGTGGAAGAGAAGCTGCCAATTGTGTTAGGCTCTCTTCAATGCGAGGTATCTCGTTGGCTAGAGTCGAATCATTGATGATCTTGAGGGGTTCTAGTTCTAGCTTTAGTTCTTGAAGCGCTGCTACAGTCTCAGGAGTGCGTATCATGGTGCGATACGATTCAAGGGATTGTGGATCCTGTTCTACCTTGCTGTATTCCAGCAGTTTAAAGTTAACTCGACCTACGGAGTCACGGATCAAAGAGGCTGCGTTGCGTGTGTCTTTAAGTTCAGGGCTGATAAGCTGGAATTGGTTGAGCAAGGGATCTCGCAATTCGACGCAAATGTAGGCTGGCAACCCCATCGTGCGTTTGAATGTGTCGAGCTGTTGTTCAAAAGCCGCCTTGGCATTGATCAAAGAGCTTTGGGCGGAGAATAGAGCCTGTTGCGCTTGAGAAACCTGTAACTGTTGGCGTGGAATGGTTTCTTGAGTGGCGGGAATTGTGGTTAACAATTCACGCAAAGTGTCCTCCAAACGCAGCAAGTTGTCGCGCAATCGGGCTACGTTTTCTTCCTGGTTTTGGATTTCCAATTGACGTTGCAGCAAGCCGATAAAACCGCCGGCGGCTGGAACTCCTCCATCTGAATTGGAGCCTGTGAAGCCACCACCGCCACCTCCGCCCGCTAAACGACCGAAACCACCACCCAGACCAGAAAATTGGTCTAGACCCGCACCGCCAGTCAAACCACCGCGACGTGATGGACTGGGATCGGCTGGCCGACCGGTTACAACCTGTAAATAAAACCCACGGCGGTATTGTTCGAACGCGCGAACGTTGGCCAGTAGAGTGCGTTCCGCTAAAGTGAGTCGCTCTAAAACCACATCGCGGCCAGCCGTGCGTAACAGTGGTTGAACCAATGAAAAATCGAGAAGAGTTGTATAGTTCGCCCCGTCGGGGCCTGCGAACTGCCAAGTGATTGAGTTTGCGAGGCCGACGACTAATTCCGTACCGGTAGCAAAGCTGCGTTGCATCGCTAGGCCCGATTGCCGCCTGCTTGGATTTTTGCTGAAAGTTCCCACTGATAAGGTTCGGCTATTATCATAATCGATTCGTGCACCACCATAGAACTGCGTATCGAATCTGAAGCGTTCGCTGCTGACGTCGAGGGCTGACAGGTAGAGTGTTTCAATGTTTTGTTGATAGGTTGGTGAATGCAATAGTGCCAGGCGCACGGCATCATCCGCATTGAGAACCAAGAT
>JBILTA010000695.1:0-3128 GCA_044371785.1 Pirellulaceae bacterium
CTCAACAACAGCGCTAGGCCTGTGATGATAGCGGCCGTTGCGGTGTAATACGGATGACGGATGTAGCGATATGGGCCCGCAGTGATTAACTGATGTGTCGTGTAGGTACCGGATGTTCCGCTGAAGTTTTTACCCAGTGAAGCAAGGCTGGAGTACATCAATAAGCAACCCATTGAGCCGAGTATGAGCCCACTGATTGGTAAGTCATTTGAGGGAATGGAGATTGCATTGGTAAACGAGTTGGGGCGAAGGATCGCCCAAAGAGTGGCAGCACCCAAAAGGATCGCAGTTGAAGCGATTAGATGAGGCAGCCAAGCGGGCTCAGCTTGAGAACGTTGAGGTTTTGAGTTTCGACGGAGAGCTAACTTAAAACGTATAGCAATAGCTGCAGAGCTCAACACGATTAGCACCGCAGCTATGCGAACCCAATAGACATCCATTAAGGTGCAACTCGATGAACGGTCCAACCGCCGCTGGTAGAATCAAATTGATACGCAAAGCGATCATGAAGGCGGTTCGGGCGTCCTTGCCAAAATTCGATACGCAATGGTTTTAGGCGATAGCCACCCCAATGATTGGGGCGTGGCAAAGTTTGGTTGGCAAACTCTTGTTCTTTCTCTGCCGCTTTGACTTCTAGGCTATGATAATCGTCGACAATTTGGGACTGAGGCGAGACGATGGCTCCGATTTGACTACCACGCGGACGCGATTGGAAGTAAATGTCCGATGTGGCTGGATCTGTTTTTTCGACCAAACCATCGATACGAACTTGGCGTTCTGTGTGCGGCCAATACAGCAGCAAAGCGGCCCGCGGATTTGAGGCTAACTGTTGGCCTTTGGCAGAGTTGTAGTTTGTAAAGAAGGTAAAGCCTTGCTCGTCAATCGCTTTGAGCAATACGATGCGAGAAGAGACATTGCCGCTGAGATCGGAAGTCGACAGTGTCATGGCGTTGATCTCCAGCCAGTCTGGATGTGCGGCTTCATTGGCTTCGGAAAACCACAGTTGAAACTGGGCAAACGGATTGTCTAATAATTGCTCGCGTTCCAGTTTGTGTCGTTCGTACGTGCGTCGCAAGTTGTCCATTGGAAGAGCTACTTTATAAAGTGTTTCAACAATCAAGGTGACTGCAATAGGATTGCGGTTTGCCAAGAGGCGTCCGGCCTAGCTTTTTTTGGATATTGAAGTCCATTATCCGTTGCTCAAGAAATTTCACCAGGGCGGAGCTAGGTGCAGCGGCAGTCTGTAGGGCGTTTTGATTGTCGCTGAGGTTGGTCGCTCCGAACAGGTAGTGCAAGAAGTGATGCAACGGATTGGCAGTGGATTAGCCTTTGAGGATCTCAGGTAAATCGAGTCTTCGATCGTGAATGTGCTCTAGTAGTTACATTGGGTTGCTTTTAGTGGGTGGTGTTGGTGTAGTGTCCGAAACGACCCAAGCGGATCTTTATTGGGCAGTGCGACCTGCCCAGCGAATTTTTCTTGTCCTTTTCACAGGAGCAGAACTGGTGGGCAAGCGGGGGTTTTGGCACTGCTAGCGTGCTAGGGGGGAGAGTTCGGAAAAAACTCACGGTTCTCAAGCAATTTTGCCTTGTTGACACCGTCAGGATGCGTAAAGTGAAGGGGTATCGATTGATCTTCCCACAATCAGGTTGAAAAAAGAGCCATGCGAGTTGGTGTAATTAAGCACATTTCCCCTAGAAAAGGTTTCGGATTTATTGCCTGTGAGGGGCTTCGCGATGACGTCTTTTTTCATTTTACTGTTTGGAAAGGAACCACATTTCGGGCTGATCAATTGCAGGTCGGTGACGAAGTGGAGTTCGATCTTGATGAACTCAATCGCATTTTGGGTGAAGAACTGAAGGCTGAGAAAGTCATCCCTTCTCGCCGCCCATTATCTAAGAAAATCGAGGACGAATCTGATCCTCATCTGTTGCCCAAGCATCATCCTCGTGCACGTCGGCGCATGGCGACGTGGCGAGGCAGCAAAAAGGAACAACAGGCTGATGCTGCCGAGAGCGCTAAAGCAAATCCGTTGGACGAGGATTTTGATCCCAACGTACCTTTTGCGGACTGATACGTGGCCGCTGTTGGAGTGCGACGGATTGCTCCTGGCTGACGACTGCTTTGGGGCTTTGGCGTGCGCATCATGTTCGTTCCATGATGCGTATCACAGTGAACGTGCGAGTTTATCGGCCACTTGTGGGTGATTGCGTTCCTTGGGCTGGTGGACTTCCTTTTCGCATCGGCATATCGCCGGAGTTGGGAGTCGAAGGTTGTGCTGCACCGCCCGGAGTTGGCAAGGCTGGAGTCATTGGGAGCGGGCTGGGTTGGCCTGGTCCACTATCCACGGCTGGCAAGCTCGGAGTGCTTGGTTGCGGGGCTGCTCCTTGAGGTGACATTGGGACGGGCTGTGGTGCTGAAGGTTGCGAGCTTGGTGGTGGTTGTGTGGGAGTTGGTGAAGGGCTAGGGCTTGGATTTTGTGGTTGTGTGGGTGCGGGGTTTGGGTTAGCTGCTGGTTCTGTTGTTTCAGTTGGTGCCTCGCCCCCTTTCTCAGCTGCCGCGAGTTCTCGTTCGACCTTTTTGATGAGGTCATTTTGCAAATATTTTTGCAGTAGTTCACGTGTTTGTTGGAACATTTTTTCGATTCGAATTTGGGCAACCGGAGTAATCGGGCCGCTGGCTGGATCGAGAACTTGTCTCTGAATATTGTCAAGTTCTTCGGCTAAGTCCTCGTAGTTCTTAATTGCGCGAAGTTCTGCAAGCATTTGTGTTGCGTCAGCGAATTTGCGTTCTTCGATTCGCATTCTCACGCGAGCCGCTGCGACTTGTCGGGCGGCGACTACGTCGACGACTTCGCTTTGTAGTCCTTTCAGGAATCCTTCCGCCTGTAAGCGTCGCGAATCGTCAGGCACTTCTGCGGTAACAACTGGGCTTAATCCGATGACTACTGGTAGACGAGCCAAGAGGGTTTCGCCGTTCTTGACATAGTAAATCATTAGGGGGGCGCGAAGCGTTATCGTTTTGACTTCTTCTTCCGGTTCAGCTGGAGTTGCATTGGCATCAGCGGCGGCCTGGGGCCCCGAAGCTGCAGGTGTCCCCGAAGCTGCAGGAGTCCCTGAAGCTACAGGGG
>JBILTA010000697.1:0-3123 GCA_044371785.1 Pirellulaceae bacterium
GATCCAAATTCTCTGGAACATAAACCAAGGCCTCGCGTTGCAATTGATCCACTTGTACCGTCATGGTCGTTGGCGTGGATCCTAGAGCAACCGCCATTATCATCGTTGCAATAATCATTCTGACCTACTCCAGTAAATGAATGCTGAGCCCGGCGTTATTGTAACGAACTAACTTTGGCTGTACTTAGGAAAATCGATGTACCTTTTATCGTTTCCCGGTGTATACCATGTATCGACTGGTGCATCCGCTGCCAAGGGCCAACCATTTTTCCAGCGATCTACCAAATCGGGATTACTGATAAAGGGACGACCGAAGGAAATCAGATCGGCATCTCCAGCCTCGATCACTCGTTCTGCTTGCTCTGCTGTATAGCCGCAATTCCCCATCAATTTCCCGCGAAATAAAGGTCGGAATTCGGATAACGTCATCGGCGTACCCAATCCATGAAAGCCGAATGCCAATCCATCCATCACATGCAAATAGGCCAGGCCAAATGCATCAAGCTTCTGGGCTAGGTACAAGAAAGTTTCGCGATAATCGGGTGAGCCCATATCGTTGAACATACCATTAGGCGAAATCCGAACTCCGACTCGTCCAGCCGGAAATACCGAGCAGACAGCCGTGACCACTTCTTGCATAAAACGACAGCGATTTGCGATCGAGCCACCATATTCGTCCGTTCGTTGGTTTGTTTTCGCTTGCAGGAATTGATCGATCAAATATCCATTGGCTCCATGGATCTCCACGCCGTCGAACCCCGCTGCCTTAGCGTTCTCAGTGGCGCGGCGGTATTCTTCGACAATACCGGGAATCTCTTGAGTCTCTAAAGCCCTAGGCACTTCATGAGGCTGTTTGCCGATCGGGGTGTGTATGTACTCAGCCTGAATTGCAATCGCGGAAGGCGCAACGGCTAAATTCCCATTGTGAAAACTGCTGTGGGAAGCGCGTCCCATATGCCATAACTGCAAGAAGATGCGACTCCCCTCCGCATGAACACGTCGGACCACATCTTTCCAACCGTGCACCATTTCTTTCGTGTAAATGCCAGGCGAGTCCATCCAACCATTGGCCTGTGGCGAAATCGTTGTCGCTTCCGTGAGAATCATGCCAACCCCCGAACGCTGGGCATAATACTCAGCCATCCAAGCATTAGGGATGCGATCTTTTCCCGCCCTAGCTCTTGTCATTGGGGCCATTACTATTCGATTCTTAAGGCTCAAATCTCCCATCGTTATCGCTTGAAACAGATGAGGAAACAATCCAACACTATTCATAACTGAACCTCTTTGAGTACCAACTGCGGAAGCTGCATCTCTTTGTTAGAATATGGAACCGTCGATTTTGACAAGCCCTACTGAAACGTTTCCCTTCGATCCATAGCAATTCTCTAAAGAATAATGCGAAAATGACGCCCCAACTTGCTCATGACTATTCCTTTGAAACGCTTTGGTCCACGGGAATTCCCGCGTTAATCGAAGAAGCCATTCGAGCAGCGATTGCACAAGGTTCCACTGAGCCTCAGGCTTGGCAAGCGCAAATCCGAACCCAACTAGCATTGGCCTTAGCCATGCAACAAAAATTTGCTGACGCCCACCAGCAACTCGATGACGCCACGCTATTTGCGCAGTCATCGCATCATTCGATTAGCCACGTTCGTATCGCTTTAGAAAGAGGACGTGTCTTTCATCAAGCGGGGGATATGGCATCCGCTCGCGAATTTTTCGAACAAGCCCAACTGCTTGGTCATGAAACCGAAGCTCTGTTTTATCTTGTCGATGCATTACACATGCTGGCAATCATTGCCGATTCTACTGAAGAAAAACTGAACTGGAACGAGAAAGCGATTGCTATCGCTGAATCGGGTAGATGCGAACGTTCTCATCGTTGGCTGGGATCTCTTTGGAACAATAAAGGACAATGGCTATTCCAACTAGAGCAGTGGGAAGGCTCATTCGCAGCCTATGAAACTGCCCTACAATATCGAATCGCAGAAGAGTATCTTCCCAACATACGTTTCGCTCAATGGACGTTAGCCCGCGGACACCGCGTCTTAGGACGCTTTGAGCAAGCAATCCTGTTACTAAAAGACTTGGATGCCACTTATCGTGTCATGCACGAAAGCAAGAAGTATGATTTTCCAGAACCACTCTACACCATGTTCCACGGTATGGTGCTCGAAGAGTTAGCCTTGGCCCATTGGAGCCTTACTCAAATGCATGCCAAAAGTGGCTTAGAATTACTGGAAGCCGCCCCGATCGTCAGCCAACATGAACCTTATCGGATTGAGCAACTCCGCAGTTTACTACAGAATGTCCAAATCAAAAACATGGTTCGCTAAAGCGACTGAATCGTAATGTGTCACTTCCACGGCTGTTTAAACTAAGGTTTGGGAAGCGAAAAGAAATCGTTAGGTGTCTCCAATTTCTGTTCTTCGGGCTCTCCCCACCAATTGAATAAACTCCAACTAGATGAGCTTGCTTTGCTGGACGAAGTACTAGATGAGTACCCACCACCCAATGAGTCCGTGCTAGAAACAACACCATTGCTACTTGATGGAAACGGATTAAGCATCTTGGTAGTATTCTTCCACCAACGTTTTGTACTCCTACTCCACGTACTAGTCGAAGATGAACCTGAGGAAGTTCGACCCGAGGATTTCATCCACGAGGGCCACGATGGTTTTGGCAAAGAAAGCGAAGGGGCTTTCCATTGAGGCTTGGGAAGCGATGGCCACTCCCATGAACTTACACCGCTGTCACTCATTTTAGGCATGGAAGTATCGGGAGCTGGAGTGAGCGACGTTCCAGAAAAATCAGTGTACTTATTGGATGATGTTGAGGAGGTGCTGGTACCGAGTCCTAAAGGATTCCACCAACTTCGCTCACTGCTCTCTTGAGCTAAGGAGACACTGACTGGACAAATCAATGTCCATACGAGAATGACCAGCGTCGCTTTCATTCGAGAATTTGTAGCCAACATTGCATCATACTCCGCAAAAAAACGTATAGAGATCCGCGCGGTTTATGTCAAATTGGTAAGTTCATGTCCAGATCGCTTTTGCATTCAACAAAACAACGAGTGCCCTCATCCCTTCTTTACCGAGGGGAGACCCCAATTGCCCT
>JBILTA010000698.1:0-3120 GCA_044371785.1 Pirellulaceae bacterium
CGCACGACTCACCGAAGCTCAGCGGGCCGCCCTTCACGAAGCGCTCCATGAAGTGAGCATTAGCGAAGGACAATCGATGACGGTGATGCGATTCGCCAATCGAGTTCCATTGCAATTTCAAGCCGGTGCATGCGCCATCACTCAGTCCATCATCAACATGAACTGGCGATCGTATGGTCTCAGCCAATCGCGCGGCTCGTTACCCAACGGTCCTATCGCAGTCATGGTTCACGTGGCCAGCGTTTGGGTTCCTTTCACTAGCGAATCTAAAGAAGCTGTTGCCAACTATCCCGAAATTGAAAAAGAACTGCGGCTTGGCTTGCAAGCCGTCGGTCGCAAACTTTCCATGTATTTGCGGTGCAAACAACAAGTCGCGGAAGAAGAAGAACGCCGCAGCATCTTCATGCGATACTTGAAGGAAGTGGCCAACAGCGTCGCTGAAATCAAAGGCAAGGAACAGCAGGGACTCTTAGAGCGTCTCCAAAAAGTGGCGGTAAAGCGAACATCTACTGCAGATGTCAAATTGGACGAGCGGGGTAAAAAAGTCGAACAGACACTCGAAGCAGACAGCAATGTGATCATCATTGCACCACCGACATAACCCCTCCGCTGCCACTCTCCATTACAGACACAAATAGCAACGCATAGAGATTTAATCATATGGCCAAGAAACGTCCTTCCCCTGAACCAGATCAACCAGAAGTAGAGCTCAGCAAACAAGACATTAAGACTCTTGATAACCTTTGCCGTCTTGCGGATACGGTGATTGAAGCTGCAGAACGAGTGCGCGACCCGTTCTTAGACATCCCTTCGCGATCCCTCTCGAACGTAAAGTTCAATCGCACCAAAAAGTTCATCGAGATGGGGAAGAATACCAACCGACGTCATCTCTTCAATTTGTCGCAAGCCAAATCCTACATGCAAACATTGCTGATCGGCAGCGGCTGTACTCAGTTGATCAAACAGGGCAAATCCACGAGCATTCGAGGACTTTATTACCTGCTTAAACACACGATCGAAGGAACAAAAGAAGAGACCTTCGATGAACAGAGCGATTCGGACCCCATTATCGAAGATCTCGAAGTACTAAGCACTTCATTGCGTGAAGAATTGCATCTTTACGCCGACAAGAAAGGTGATATGGTTGGCCCGATCACCTTGATCGACAACGGCGACGAAATTGATTGTTCACGAATGGGTAGCGGTGGATACGGCATTCCATCTATCGTTGAACCCGATCGCGTACAATTCAAGAAATGTAGCGCCAAGTTTATTCTGCATGTCGAAAAGAATACCGTTTGGCAACGTTTCAACGAAGACAAATTCTGGAAGAAGCAAAACTGCATTTTGACACACGGCGGGGGACAACCTCCACGTGGTGTTCGTCGCATGCTCCATCGCTTGCACAAAGAACTTGAACTCCCCGTGTATTGTTTGCTCGATAATGATCCTTGGGGTTATTACATCTACAGCGTGATCAAGCAGGGGTCGATCAACCTCGCGTTTGAATCAGCCCGTATGGCAATCCCCGAAGCTCGCTATCTGGGCATTCGCAGCATCGATTTTGAACGCTGCGAATTATCTCGCAACGTTACCATTCGACTCAATGACAACGATAAGAAGAGGGCCAACCAAATCAAGAAATACCCTTGGTTTGAAGGCAAAAAGAAGTGGCAACAAGAAATCGACAAGATGCTCGAAAACGATTTCAAACTGGAAGTGGAAGCCCTCATTAACCGCGGGATTAGCTTCATCACCGAAGTGTATGTACCTGAACGTCTAGAGGATCAAGACTTCCTCGATTAGTAGCCCCTGGTAAGGCAAGATGGTGCTTGGGACCTGAAAAAAGCTCATCTTTTGGGAAACACCCCCGGCTTGTCGGCCGGGGGTAACTCATCTTACCAATTGCCGGTAACTAAGCAGAAACCACGAATCAAGTACTGCGTTTGGTTAGCTGATACAAACTTCCCGAACAGAAGCCTTCTAAATCGATCGTCACGCGATTGAAACCCAAGCGTCTTAACTCACTGCAGACGGCTTGTCGAAAATCTTCCTCTCTGAAGAATCGATCCAACTCTTCATAACGCACTTCAAGCCGAGCCAACTCGTCCTGATGAACTCGAACTCGAAATTCTCTTAAGCCATGCTGTGCCAACCAAGCTTCGGCAAGCTCCACGCGTTTCAATCGCTCAGGTGTAACTTCAACACCGTATGCGATACGACTTGCTAAGCAAGGTGAAGCAGGCTTATCAGCAACACTTAGCCCCCAATGTTGTGCAATAGCTCGCACGTCCGCTTTGGAGTAGCCCAGTTCGGCTAACGGATGCTTTACGGAATACTCCGAAGCTGCCTGCAGTCCTGGTCGATAATCTCCCAGATCATCGGAGTTGGTGCCTGAGACAACCACCTCGAACCGTCGCTCCTTCGCCAAACGAACCAGCGTCCCATAAAGCTCCGATTTGCAATGGTAGCATCGGCGCAGGTCGTTGAGACGATAGGCATCCAACTCGCTTTCGTGCGTTTGTACAAACTCATGAGCGATGGAGATCTGCTTCGCGACCTCGGTCGCAATTTGCAACTCGGATTGAGCCACGGCAGGCCCAACGCCGGTAACGGCTAGGGCCCTGTCGCCAAGAGATTCGGCGGCGGCGCGAGCAACCACTGCACTATCAACGCCGCCCGAAAACGCGATCAAACAGGAAGGGTAGTTAGAAAACCATTGAACCAACTGTTCGGCCCGCTCCATGGGCTGATTACTCCTCGTTTTCCTTACTCAATGGTTCCATCACCTTGGTGTTACGTTCGACAGCAATCACAATCGTACGTTGTTCTGAACCATCTCGCGAACTTGCTACTGCGGGCAAAACTTGACGACGATCTGGCAAAGGCAAACGAACCGAGAAAGAGCCATCTTCGCGAATCTTGACCGGCTCGCCACCCAGCGTAACATACGCATCGATTTGAGTAACACCAAACAAGATCATCTCGGCATCGATATCGAACTGGAATTCCTTCTTGCGCTTCAAAGTCGCTTCCGCACCACCACCAAATTGCGTTAGCGGAGGTGAGCCCATTGGACGCTTGAGGCGATCCTCGAACACCTCCTGCAATTCTTTCGAT
>JBILTA010000138.1:0-10038 GCA_044371785.1 Pirellulaceae bacterium
TAGCGTAGAGAGGGTTCCGGGTCGATACAGCGAAGCGCGATACCCTGCAGACGCTTATCCACCTGCTTCGACTTGCTGCTCGGAGTCGGCGGGCGAGACTTAAGATTCGATAAAATACGATCGTCTTCCTCAGCGTCTTTGCGTGCCTCTTGCCACGGCCGCAAATTACACAACAACTCATACAGAATCACACCCATCGAATAGATATCGCTGCGGGGACCCGCATTGCGAGGGTTGCGAATCTGCTCTGGTGCCATGTAAGGCAATGTACCCAGAAATTGACCACTACGCGTCACATTGTCCGTGCGCTGCCTATCCAAAAATACTGCTAAACCAAAGTCCGCAATCTTCGCCTGGCCATCCAGCGACAGCAAAATATTCTCCGGCTTGATATCCCGATGGATGATCCCAGAAGCATGGATCACCGAGAGACCATCACATACATCAATGAGCATTCTTACCGCTTGAGATAATCTGTCCGAGTCCGATCTCGGCTTTACCGACATCCAACTTCTGAAATCCCCTCCCGGCAAATATTCAAACACCAAATAGCGGCAACGCTCAAAAGGGGCTTTCCCGCACACATCACTCGATAAGATCTGAACCACAGAGGGATGGCGATTCTGATGGGCCGTATGGATCTCACGCTCAAAACGACTCGCTATCTCGGCATCATCACTGAAACGTGGCTTGAGAATCTTGATGGCCACCAAGCCACCCAGTTCCGATGATTTTGCCAGGTAGACATCTCCGAAGCCGCCGCCCCCTAAATGCTTTTCGATCACGAAGCCGTCGATCTGCGGCCAATTCCTGGGCTCCTTGGGATCAAAGGCTGTACCCCTGAGATTCGCCCGCTGTGCCATAGCCGCAAACGGAAGGGGGTCCACACTTGACTCGATAAAACTTGATTCGGCGGAAGCCCCCTCGACTCCTTGCCCAGCCCCCTCACCAAACCCACCATCCTCAGAAACCCCAGCACTCTCAGAAAAATCAGCACTCCTCGACGGCTTTTCATCCGAAGGGTTTTCATCCGAAGGGTTTTCATCCGAAGGGTTTTCATCCGAAGGGAGCGGTTCAATCGTCATCGATCATTCATTCCAAGCAATTTTCTTCCAGAGCGTTTTTCGGATTTTACGTTCCATGAGGTGCTGAAGCAACGTTAAGGCGGTGGTCAAAGGGGGCATTTAAGTTGCCAACTGCGGACCATGAACCCACGAACTGCCTTGTATTCAGATAGCCTGCTGAACCGAAACCATGATCCCCCAATTTTAGCGATCCGTACAAAAACTAACTTTTTCCCCGGTCTTGTGTCACAAAACGATGTCGGACGATTATCGGAAACTGAATCAAAGTCTCTCCATTCGCTTTTCGATTGGATTCGAAAACCTATCTATTTAACAGGAGCTTATCGATGAGCGTTTCGCAATTGACTGTGCATCCGACGAGCTACTTAAGCTTTAGAAATCGTGCCATATCGCTGTTGCAACAGATTCGCGAAATAGCCGATGAAGCCCATCAGAGTCGAATAACATCAGCCGAAAAACGCCTTTACCAAGATCGAGTGAAGGTTTTAGTGGTCGGCGAGTTCTCAAGAGGCAAATCGACATTTATCAATGCTATTATGGGAGAACCAATCCTCCCCTCTCGTGTGACTCCCACTACAGCAACCATCAATGTGATTCGGGGTGGCGTTGATCGTGCGGCACTCATTCATTATTCCGATGGAAAGAAAGTGCACTTGCCTCTCCCACCGACACAGGTCAACAAATTCCTTTCCGACGTGGTGACTTCGACTAACGAAGACTCACAAAAAATCACCGAAGTCGTGGTTACAGTTCCTGGTCGATTAGATCATATCATGGTTGACATCGTAGATACACCTGGTGTTAACGACCTAAATAAATTGCGAGAGGAAGTTACCTTTCGGTATCTGCATGAATGCGATGTTGCACTGGTGATCTTGGACTCTCATCAACCGTTGACGGAATCTGAACGCATATTCCTCAAGAATCGGGTCGTTGGCGCTGATGTAAACAAATTGGCTTTCGTAGTGAACCGCATCGATGAACGATCTGGTGATGGGGCGAATTTTGATCCGCTGCGGATTGTGCGTTCAGTACAGGAGCGTTTGTTCGAACAGGTCGGAATCCGTGCCCCGAAAGTATTCGCCGTTTCAGCCCTTCAGGCATTAAAAGCGAAATGCAACCGAGTGCACAACGACTACCTCTCGGCCTTTGAAGCTTTCGAAGAAGAATTTTTGTCGTTTGCGAACTCGCAAGCAACTACCCAACGTGCCATTTCACACAACCAGCGGCTAGAAGCGATCCTTACCGATATCGCAATTTCCATCGAGAACGAAGCTAAAGCTTTAGAGTGCGATGCCGTTCAGCGATCGGTGGCAACCAAAAATCAAGAGGCGAAACTTACAACCGCTAGCGAGCTTTTGGGGAAACTGCCCTCGCTGATTCGGATTGAGTTTGAAGATCAAAGATCATCGATCGAAGAGGAGGGAAAAGCCGAATTGGCTCGTCGCGAGACTGAACTAATGGCGAAACTAAAAGAATTGCAAAGTGTTGAAGTTCTGGATGGATTTCTTTCCTCAGTGCGTGATTCGATTCGCGTATGGAATGAGGGACTACATCGTCAGAGTAATCAAGTCTCGACAACCATCGCCAATAATCTTCGCCGAAAATACCCCGAGCTATTCGATGCTAGTATGTCATTGATTCTGGCGAATTCTGTACCGCTGAAGCTTTCAGGTGATATAGATGTACAAATCAACGACGAAGATGTATCAGCAAAAGGCTCAGAATTGTCTATGGTTGACATGTCATTTGCCGCGGTAGTCGCCTTGATAAGTACCACAATTATTGGCGGACCTGTGGCGATGATTATTGCCGCGATTTGCGGCGCAGGATTTTCGAACTCGTTCCGAAACGCCGCCGCTAAGGAACAGGCATTCGAACAGAGAAAGCAATCGATTCGCGATGCTGTGGCGCAACTATTCAATACTCTAAAGGAACAACTCTCTGGAATGGTAGATAGGATTGTGCAACGAGAATGTGAACTTGTCCTGCAAACCCTAAGTGAGAAGGCGAACTTAACTCTCACTGGTTTGAGGAAGTCGATTGAAACGTTGAACGAAATAGAGCGAGAATCCGAAACGGTCCTAGCCGAACGTCTCGAAAGAAACCATGAACGAAAGTTCGTGCTACAGAACTTGCAAAGAGAATTTGGCCAATTGAGTTAGCTTCATGCCGTAAGTTAGCGAAAAAGTACGACGAATAGATTTCAAGTTTAGGAACACGAGGATGTCGGATAAATTACTGGTCAAAAAGCACTTACGTTGGCTTCAAAGCGATGTGGGAATCAGCTTAGATACAATCGAGCATGCTGCGATGGCCGGTTGCATTTCTGGGGAGGACAGCAGAAACGCTTTAGGAAGCGGAGAAACAATCTTAGTCTGTCTGACGAAGACACACTTTGGGTTCTATCATTCCCGTTGGTTCTCAAAACATAGGGGAAGCGTTGAACTGTGTCTAATCCAGGACATCATGACATTCGACGAGCGAAACGAAATATCCGTCTGTGCCCCGAAAGTGGGCAAGATTCGTTTTTATTTTGAAGAGGTATCGGAGTATAAGAGTTTTGCAGAACGACTGATACGAGAGCGGCAAAAATGGATTGGTGCAATTCGAACCGAATATCAGGATTTCCTAAACCAAATTACCGCCCCCGTTGACGATCGCTTACTTAAGCTGAGAGCCTTGTGTTCTAAAGAGCGATTCCATTGTTCATTATGGCTGTGGACTTTGATATTGAATATCGAGGCGGGTGCCACACAAGCTGCGAAAAATATGATTTTGACTCAAGGTGATATCTGGCATGCAATAGCCGAGCAAAATCCCGGGCGTTTTGCCGAACTTTTGGCCGAATTGGACTTCACCGCGTCTGAGAGCCTTGAGTTACTTGCGACAAGCGGAATCAATGAAGCGTCGACCGAGTTTTGGAAGCTTGCGATAGGCTCGATTGTCGCAATTCGCAATGGCAACTACCTTTTAGCTTCTCTGTATCTGGCTTCATTTCAGAATGGAGGAAACAAAAAAGTCGTTCTGGAAATGCCGGCCCAAAAAATCGAAGCGATAAAATTTTCGGCATTTATACGTCGCCTGATTAAGCCGTATCGGTCTTTGTGGAAGGATATGGGGTTAGGGCTGAAATGGGTACTGGACGAACAGGATGAAAATGATGCGAAACCAGCGCCTGATCGAAAAAGTCTAAACATGCGCGTCGAGCAAATGGAAAAGCATTGGTTTGACTCGATTTTTGAATATTTTGCGTACACAAACAATCGCCGTCAGTGTGAAGATGCGTGGGACGAATTGCGGTCAGGTATCTACGAAGGAAACTGTAGCTCCATTGTACATGTCGGTAATAAGGAGAAGTGGTCTCTGCGCTATAGAGCATTACCACCGCAAGACCCGAGATACTTCTGGTCGGCGATCATTGCATGCGAAGTGCTATTGAGAAACAACCAGGGACGTGAGGCTAAAGCAGTTCTGGCAGAAGCTTATAGAAAGATTGGTAGTATCGAGAAGGGCTGCGACAACGAGTTGGTCCAACACTCGCTTTTGTTGTCACGTTTTTACATCGCTCTCTGTGATGGCAAGCGTGATCTAGCCTCGATTTACGCAAGATACTTACCGGAAAGTTTTGGCTGGACCCAAACTTTGATCAATGATATTTTCGAAGTTGATGACCATGTTTTTGACAATAATGACATCGAAGGGACTTTGGTCGATTTTCGGGAATGGTTGAGAGGGCAGGCCAGGAATAAGAAGAGCATTTCAAACCAGTATTGGGCTGACGTACAAAATCTTGAGAGCGCGCTGAAGGACAATCAGCTACGGATTGTCATCGGTGGAGAAACAAGCGCGGGTAAATCCACCTTCCTGAACAAACTACTTGGTATAGATCTACTCGTTGCTGATCGACTGGAATCCACTGCGGTTCCAACTCATATTGCCTATTCGGCAAACTGGAAAGTCGAAGTGGAGTTTGAGGGAACAGCTTCGCCACTTTCTTGGCAATGGAATAACGAAGAAGAAACGCTGTTAGAGATCCAGGACGTTATACAAAAGTACGGATCTCTTAGTGCGGAAACGCATCGTTCAGTAAAGAGGGTTAAAATTAGCGGCCCCGTTTCCGTTTTGGCTACCGGCCTCGAACTCATTGACAATCCTGGGCTCAACGCCCATACACTGCGCACTGAACTCGCTTTTGGAGCGATCGAATCTGCCCATGCTTGTGTCTTCCTAATGGATGCAAGGAATGCTTTAAAAGGCGGTGAGATGAAGGCAATAAAGCTAGGAGAGGAGATCCTAGGGCGAACTATCTTCGTGCTGAATAAAACCGACTTAATTCAAAATACAAGCGAATTCGACGTGGGAGATGATCCGTTGGAAGCGGTTGTTGACTACGTCCGGTCTCAACTTCGCAATGAAAGCAGTAAGGAATCGGAAGCAGAAATTTACGCGGTCACATCGCTTGGCAAGCTGGAGTTCGATGAAATTTTCAAGACAATTGCTGAGCGTTTAACCGATATCGCTCAAAGCGGGAAGAAGGCCCTTATCTTGAATCGAGCGCGAAGGTTAGCAGGCCAAATCGCACAGACATCTGTTGAGGAGTGCCTGAATCAAGTTGTAAGTGGCCAACGGACGATGGATGAAATTCGCAAGCTGATTCCTGCAGACCCGAAGCGTGTTGTGAACTTTCTGCAACAAAAGACGCGGGAACGATGGCAGAGTCATCGCTCGGAATATCTCTCGAAGAGTTTGGCCTGTTTACACACGGCCGAACAGAAAGTGTCAAATGAGATCTCTGAAAATGCAAAAACGGGTTCAATCGACGATTTCACAAAATTCCTTAAGCGTAACCTCGATCGAATCATCAAGGAACGTGTGGAAGCTATTGCAGCACTGCGTAACGAGATTTGGAGTCACTTCGTACAACTGCTGATGGCCGACGTGAACGGGTATTTTAGCAAGCTTTATCGCGACATGAACTTGACTTGCGATCTTGATGTAAACGTGATCTTGGCTCAAATGGAGGCTCCCGCATTACCCAAAAGTCAAAGTTTCTTCGGAGAATTAGATAAGGAACTGAATGACGTTGGGGGTACTTCAACCGCCACTGGTGTAGTTTTCGCTGTGGTCGGCGCGACAATCGGCGGACCTGCCGGAGCGGCTGCAGGATATGCGCTTGGCACTTACGCAGGAGCAGCGACTAAACGTGATAGCATTAAAGCTTCGGCATTAGCCAAGGTCCAGCATTTAGTTCACTCTCACTTTGAAGAGTTGCGTGGCCTAATAGAAGGGGACTTCGCAAGTGCCGAACTCGATGCCCCCTTGACGTTGAACATTGTTTTCGACCATATCGATAAAGCCATGCAGAGTTTTGAAGTGAAGGTCAATGCGCGAATGCGAGAAATGGAAGAAGAGTTGAAACGGCTGGAAAGGAGCAATGAGCACAAAGAAAACATGGCTATTGAAGGAGAGAGTTGGCGTCGAAAACTCTCAAAGAAAATTGATTGTGCGAAACGAGTACAACTTCACGACGCGATCTATTCTCGAGCCCATACCTAATGTGGATGAAGATCGCACAGCCGCGAATCTACCAACTGTCGGAACCAAACAGCAGCATGAGGGCTGGCAGTGCTTGCGCGAATGTCACTTTCATAGCCACCATGTTGCTCAAGGGCCGACGCCAAACCCAAAGCAATTGTAATACAAAAAGAACCAACACAGTTCTTGCAAACTTGCAGGCAAGAAACGTCGCGATGTGAGGCGTACAATCATGAAGCGGATCATGAAGCTCCATCGTATAACGCCCCACGGGATTGAGCTCAATACTCAGCAGCGAAGCGACATACATCACCGTCAGGTGATGTCCAACCAAGTGCCGGTACATTCCCAGCAATTGGAACCAAAGTGACGAGGCAGCCTGGATCGCCAACCTCTTTTGTACCGGTCCTTTTGTATTCCAACCCCGGTGTCAGCGGGCGTTTAAAAGGGCCAGTCCGACGAAAATGCCCTCCGGGTCGAACTCCCTTGGTTCTGAGGAGCGAAAATGGGAAAATCTCCCAGCTCAGAGAGTTTTCCATCGGCTAGCCCGAGT
Source organism: Pirellulaceae bacterium (assembly GCA_044371785.1). Lineage (GTDB taxonomy): Bacteria > Planctomycetota > Planctomycetia > Pirellulales > Pirellulaceae > JAFLCP01. The sequence continues at coordinate 7,177 of JBILTA010000138.1, forward strand.
GACCGCAAACCCTGTTCCAATCCTGGCGATCTGCCGCCACGAGAGAAAACCAAATCCCACAAATACTTTTCATTAAGCGACTTACACCCAAAAAAACATCTATGATTCGCGGCTCACCCGATCTACTCACTATGAGGAGAAGCGTAGTCCGCCAGTAGATCCGCGGGATTTAGCCATGGATAAAAGTCGAGAGGGGGACTTAGGCAAACTTCCAAGATTACAACGGGTAGGATCATACCCCAAACCAGCATTCCGCCTCGCCGGCCTGTTCTTGAGCCAGGCTGCCTAAAAAGAAGCCATGTTAGCCGCCAGCAAAACAGACAGAATGAGCATGATAGAGCAACTTTGATACAGGACGATGTAGCCAGTTGCGTCAAACCTCAATTGCCATGGAACCGCGTTTTTTCACAGAACAATGCAGGATTACCGCAATAATCGATGGCTCAAACTGCATTGAGCAGGAACGTGATTTATGTCCGCGCGGAAGTGATTGGATTGCAAGAACAAGGGCGTCGACGTGTCGAAGTGACGTGGAAACGCCAGTTCATCAACCAGCTTAGCGAAGTGATTCAAGAAGGTGTCTTCGACACGCTAGTAGCCCGCGGCACTATGGCGATTAAATATCCAGAACGAAATGCGGCTTAAGCTGCATTTTGCTGAATCGCAGCGGTCAAAGTATTCTTTAGCAGCATGGCGATGGTAAGTGGGCCGATGCCTCCGGGAACGGGCGTGATCGCGCTGGAAACGGCTTGGACGCTCTCGAAGTGAACATCGCCAACAATGTCTGAATCAGTTCGGTTGATACCGACATCAATAACGACCGCGCCTACTTTTACCTGTTCGGCTGTAATGGCGTTGGCTCGGCCTATAACAACGATCAAAAAATATCGGCTTGTCATCTGATGCCAGCAAAATTTGGGTTTGGCTATGGCAGACCATTACGGTTGCGTAGTTAAAATATGTCATCCTTACCCGCGCGTACTGTATAAATCTGCAATCGCCATATGTGGCTTTCGTTTCTTTCGTGGGCGATTCATAGCAACCACCCAGAATTCGTAGTGACCACTAGTCAGCCACGATCGAATCTGAAAAAATCCACTCCCCTAAAGCTCTTCCTCAATTTGTCGCGCAGAGCATCAACACTGAACAGATCTGAATGGCACCGCTATGCTTCCCGTATTGGAATTTGACCTCACTTCCGCAGCAGCCGAAATTGCGAAACAGTTAAAAGTCGAGGCTCGTCAAGTCAAGGCAGCCGTCGAACTGCTCGATGCGGGTAACACCATTCCATTTATTGCCCGATATCGCAAAGAAGCAACACGTGGTCTCGATGAAATCGCGCTGCGGGCAATTGAAGATTTAATCGGAAAGGCTCGGGAACTCTGTGCACGAAAAAACACCATCCTGAAGTCCATTCATGAACAGGGACAATTAACCGACGAACTTCAGAAGCAGATTATCGCTTGTACCGAACTACAAACACTGGAAGCTATCTACCTGCCTTATAAGCCGAAGCGACGGACACGCGCCACAATCGCCCGCGAACGAGGCTTGCAACCGCTAGCCGATATCCTGCTCAAACAAGCCAAACTCAATATCCCCAAACGCGATCTGTTGCGAAAATATGTTCAACCAGAGAACGAAGTACCTGACGAAGAGTCGGCGCTGGCAGGGGCGTTGGATATTGTCGCCGAAACTTGGGCTGATGATGCCGAGACAAGAGTCTGGCTTGTCGAACAATCGTTCAAACATGGGCGCATCTCATCGCAAGTCAAACGAGGCAAAAAAGAAGAAGCAGACAAGTTTGAAATGTACACCGATCACTCCGAGTCGGTTTCACGCGTCCCCTCACATCGCTTCCTTGCCATGCAGCGCGGTGAAGACGAAGGAATTTTGCGACTCAGCCTCGATCTTGAAAATGATCGCGTGCTTGGTGAAATGGAAACGTATTTTCTCGAAAATCCGCAATTCGAATTTTATCGAGACTTGAAAGAGACCGTCAAAGATTGCTTTGAACGTCTACTTCACCCGGTAACTCAATCCAGTGTGTTTCAAACATTGAAGGAGCGAGCTGATGAAGAGGCGATTGCAGTCTTCGGCAAGAATTTGCGGGAACTGCTGCTCGCCCCGCCTGCAGGCCCCAAGGTAACCTTGGGAATCGATCCCGGTTTCCGAACGGGCTGTAAACTGGCTGTCGTCGATGGAACGGGGCAGTTCTTAGCTCATAACACGATCTACCCAACACCTCCAACCAATGACAAGATCGGTGCCACGAAAACGTTAACCGATCTCATCAATAAATTTCGAGTGGAACTCATTGCGATCGGTAACGGAACCGCATCGCGTGAAACCGATGCATTCGTCAGCGATGTGATACGGGAGCACAAGCTCTCAGTTACCAAAGTGATGGTGAGCGAAGCAGGAGCATCCGTTTATTCAGCAAGCGAATTAGCAGCCAAAGAATACCCACAACTTGACGTTACCGTTCGCGGCGCGATCAGTATTGCTCATCGACTCCAAGACCCACTGTCGGAATTGGTCAAGACCGATCCAAAATCGATTGGGGTAGGGCAGTACCAGCACGATGTGAATCAAACCCAACTGCGTAAGTGTTTGGAACGGGAGGTGGAATCCTGCGTAAACAAAGTGGGTGTTGATCTGAATACGGCAAGTGCCGCGATCTTGTCTTATGTCTCAGGTATCGGTCCTAAACTGGCGGAGAATATTGTTCAATTTCGCAATGAAAATGGGCCTTTTCGTAAGCGACAACAACTGACAAAAGTCCCCAAATTAGGAGCCAAAGCCTTTGAACAATCGGCCGGCTTTTTGCGGATTCGCAATGGCGATCAACCGCTCGACAAT
>JBILTA010000699.1:0-3119 GCA_044371785.1 Pirellulaceae bacterium
CTGCAAGGGAGCCTGAATTGCCCCATCCCATTATCGGCGCCGGAAAGGTCACCGTAAAGCAGATATCCGGCCCGATCCGACGAACTTTCGCACTTATCCCCAATTCCCGCTTATCGCCAAGCGAAAGTGTCACCTTGCTCGGGAGTTTCCGTCCGATAGCCCCGGTGCTTTAGAAACGCCAGAGCACTCTGATAATCGCTCTCGCTCAAATGCCGATGCTCGAAATAAATCATTTTTGGAAGGTGCGGCAAACCATCAATCTGCTTGACAACTTCGAAATCAAAACCCTCCACATCAATCGCCAATAAGTCCAGTCTGGAAAACTTCGCCTCTTGATAAATGGATGCTAAAGTCCGACAGGATACTTTCTCCTCGACAATCCATTGCTCTAGGTTATCGATGCGGTCGGTGTGACTGGCAATAACCTCTCGGCGGGTCGATGCGAGTTGCGATGCCCAATAGGGAATCCCCTTCATATCTTCGCTTATCTTGAACAAGCTCAGCGTACCATCTTCCGTGCCAACCGCCGTTTCAAAAATCTTGAGGTGAATTCGATCGCGATAGATTTCTCGCAACACCTCACAACTTCGTGACTGAGGCTCGACTAACGCCACACTCCACCACCAGCCTTCGATCACGAACCGATGAAACGGATCAGAGGTAACACCGTTATGTGCTCCCACCTGCAAGAAATAGAAGTCATCATGCTCTAGCTCCCATGCCCGCAGCACCCGTTCGAAGCGTGGGGCTCGTATGAGTCGAAATCCTAAAGCAAGAATCGGAAGATGAATCAGCTTTCGTAGCCAGCGATGCAGATAATTCATGGTTCAAAAGAGCTCCCCAACATCAGCCTGCTGTGCCACATAAAACGGACTCAAGTATCGACAAGTTGGCCTCGATACAATAACGCGACTCCACCAAAGACCTTCCCGCGATTCCTAATCTCCGTCGCAACTCAGCATCATCCACCAACGTTCGCAAACAGTCGAACCATTCATCATCCGTTGCCGCCGCCATACCGACTCGATTATCCTTCAAGATCTCTGCGTTGACACCCACTGGGGAAGCAACCGCCGCAATCCCCAACGCCATATACTGAATTAGCTTGGTTGCCGCTTTGTATTTTGTCCATTCTTGATCGTCGACCAACGGCATGATCCCAATATCCATCTCATGCAATAATTGAATCTCCGTCTGGGGCGACCACGGCTCGAATCGAATCGTGACGCCCGTCAGATCAATAGCATCCAGTGACTGACGCTGCGGAGCGACCACCAGGAGTTCAAATTCACGTTCTAGCGCCAAACGCCGTAACGCCTTGCTACACTTTTCCAGATAACGCAAGTTGGGTGACGTACCTATCCAACCTATCACCGCTTTTCGATTACCATTTTCTGGGAACGAACGCAACGTATAGCGTTGCAATGACACGCACGTTGGTATCTCCGTGATCGGTTTACCAAATTGCTGAGCATATCGATAGATATTCTGATTGCTTACCACAACATGATCGCTGATTTCGATCAAATACTTAATTTTGTCCGGGAAGTTCAGAAAGACGCCATCATCCACATCCAAAACCAAGCGTGGAGCTAACTTGCGAAAACGCTTATCAAGCCACACCGAAGCATCGTGAAAGCAACCTCTTTCCAGGTAGATAGTATCGGGCCTAAACCACTTTGCTTGCTGGTATTGCCACCAGCGCGTGGTCGTCTTGAGTGCCGAACTGGCTCGCCAACCTATGGTAGGAAAATAGTCATAGACAGGCGGGAACGAGTTCCAAAGACGGCACTGATGTCCACGAAGTTGCAATGGTTCCAGATAGGGAAGAAAACGAAATCGCGTCGAAGGAACATTCGCTCCCAAGGTGACAAATCCGAATTTCATCAATCTTCCTTCGACGCCATTTTTTAAACGTAACAACGCAACCCGTGAAACATACGCTCAAGTCATCGAATGCTCTAACCAATGAGGATGCCGCTCTGCATGTTCGGCAACCTCGCTGAACACATCCACAATTGAAACCTGCGGCTGCCACCCCCAGACATCGCGAGCGACCTTTGAATCTAAGACGATCCACGGTAAATCAAAGGGCCGTACTGTGCTGTCGCTATCGATCTTCTTAACACCAAAACGGTTGTCGCACCACATCGATAGCTGATGCAAAGACCAAGCACTCTCTTGCCCACCACTTACATTGACCACCTGCGGATGTCGCGAATCTCCAGCAGCATGCAGTTGCAAACTCACCAAGCGAGCCAAATCACTGGGATGTAAACCATCTCGCACCTGATATCCGCTGCCGTTAAATCCGATGTAACGCAACGGCTTACCTTCGCGATAACTGTGAATCCAATAAGCGATGATACCTTGAGTGGCATGACCGAGTTGGCCAGCCCCACCCATCACCCCACAACGATTCACCCAAACAGGAAACTGATGCAGTAGGCCATATTCGAGCGATAGCTGCTCACTCGCGAATTTCAAACTACCATACAGTGAGGCAGGCGGAGCGGTCGAACACAACTCGCTTATGCCCTCTGGTGAAACACCCACTGGCCATTCTTGCGATTCCATAGGCTCAAAAGCATTGGCCTCCACACGCATTTGCAATTTAGCTAACGGCGGAATCGAATACACTCGACTGCTGGAAAGCAAGATCAGCCCGGACGAATGCTGCCGACAATACTCCAGTACATTCATGGTGCCCAGCAGGTTGTGCTCCATCACTTGCCGGCTGCTACACGAGCCATCCAGACCACTGAGCACGGACGCTTGTGCGGCTGCATCGATAACCCAATCGACCATTGGCAACGAGTCCAAATCACTGGCGTTGCGAATGTCACCGAACCGAACATCGACACCTAACTTTTTCAAGGGCTGCCGATTCAACTCTGAGCCTGGCCTAGAAAAGTTATCAATCCCGACAATTGAGGTGACCTTACCACTTTCGAACAGAGTTTTGGCGAGGACGGACCCCACAAATCCGCTTACTCCGGTTATCAGAACTCGCATTCCCGCCTCAACTTCCTATTGCACTGGATTCCAATCACTCGCATAGATCATAGCATACGAGTTCCCCTACTTCGATTACAATGAGGCGATCTGGACCCATTCAC
>JBILTA010000701.1:0-3117 GCA_044371785.1 Pirellulaceae bacterium
TCGGGCTTCACTTCGCCTTTCATTTGCGGCAGATCACGAATGAGATCTTCGCCCCGAATCAGACCGATCCCAGCGGTAGCATGCCATCCCCCGCGAGCCGATTTCGACATCCCCTTCAGTAAACAGCCCTTCACAAACGGCAAGGGCCAGATTTTGCCCCAATCGAATGCTCCTTGCCCAGAGCCGACCCAGTCAAATACCTTTTCAGCGTCCCCGGCTTCAAAGAGTGTTTCGCGAGCAAACTTAAATCGAGCTGCATCATTAGCAGCCCCGCGCGGGATTGAGGTGGTGTAACGGGATGGATAAGGGAATGAGACTTCACGACATACGCCATGTTGGATGGCCACTTTACGCCCGCCATCGATGGTCGCTCCACTATCACCCCGGATGCCCGATTCACGTTGGCTCATCAGATAGCACCACATCGGTGAGAAGTCATCTTCGAGCGGTTCGTTCTTCGTGCCATCATCATCCAGGTCGAGCTTCCCTGCTTTCAGATAGCCGCACAATCGAGCGTTGGCCGACAAGGAATGACCACGACAAGAACCCATGTTGGCTTGATTGCGAATATGCCACCAGCCGGTAGGAGTCCAAGGGCGTGGATCTGCGTAGGTCCAGTCGCCTGAAGATAACAGGCGAGCATAAGGCGCAGAGTCAGCAGCCAGTGCGGCACGATCTTCCAGATCAAAACGATAACCGAGTTGAAGTGTCATGACGTTTCTTGATTCGCTAGTGAAGGGTAGTTAATTGGGCTTCGATGCCCTTTCAAATCCTTTGGAGGCTTCTTGCAGATAACGGAGGGCGGCCTGCTTGTTTTCTCCATCGAGTTGATCTTCAGGGATGGAACGCTCGGCTAGTTCATCGAGCGGTAACCAGGCCCGACGGGCGATATCGAGGTTTCCAGTGCGGAGAGCTTCTTGAATGCCACCGCCGTCGGTGAGTTTGCCTGAGTCCACATCGCGAGCGACGCGCGAATAAAGTTCTGATCGCAAACGTGATTCGACTAGTTGCATCGCTTCAGCGGTATCTGCAATCGCTGAGGGAGTGGGAATGGGATCGATATCGGGCGGCGTCGATCGATAGCGGAGAGCCACCACACTGACGGCCAAAGCGATCACGATGAGGAGTTGCCAGGGAATACGCTGAGTCATGATTTGCTCCGGCGACGAGACTTAACCGATTTGGTTACAGATTGGCTGTTGCGCTCATCGAGCCACTGAGCGGCACCGAGAAGCAGCGTGGTAGTCCAGCGGACGCCCGTAGCCCCAGCAGCCACAACAAAGGCCCCGAGGGCCGTTAGGACTTCGATGGAGAGGGCGAGCCACTCGATGGGGAGTGCTGAGTTCTCGGCGGCATACGCATGCAAGGAGAACCCATGCAGGACTTCATGGACGACGGCAGCCGACAGAATCGCCGCTACTAGTCCGATGATCGCTTGAACGGGAGCAGGGAATTTCACTTTCGTCGTCTCCAAGGGAAGATGCGCCAGCGGCCCGGCTTCCGATCACTCCAGTTGCGCCAGGTGAGGTATCGACTCAGCCACTGGTAGATCCAGCCGTAACTGTTGTGATCTTTGAGCCAGGCCGCTACCAATTTCATGAGGAGGAACATGCCCACACGGAGCACGATGGTCCAGAAGACGGGACCTACGCCCACGAGCTGTTCGGTGTCACTCAAGAGGAGTTCCTCACCGAACGATCGCGCGGCGGCTTCGGCAGCGCTACTGGCCGATTCAGCCGCCAGGAGTAAGGTTCCGTTTTCAGCGGTATCGCGGATATCGAGTTTGTTGACTCGACATCGAGCTGAGGAGCATTCCTGCGTTTCCGATGTTGCGGACGATTCTTCGGGCGAAGTCATCGGGAAAGATCCTGTGAGTTAAGGATGTTTCCCGGATTAGAGAAGTGAATTCCGTTTAGTCAAAACCAGTCTTGTTCAAGATTCCTGAAAATCTTTTACATCGAGTCGTGAGCCAAGACGCTGGAATTCTTGCCAATCGGACTGTCGATCCTCTGGATGCCAGAGTTCCTGCCCATGTTCGAGTCGCGATTGCAAGATGGCAATCTTTTCCGGACTACCCGGTTTTGCTTGCGTTGGGATGGCTGCAAGGCCGGGTTCCCAGTGCTGGAGTGTATCGCCCGTGCGTTCTACGACATCGAACACAGTGGGGAATTGCAAAACTTCCAGCTTCGTGGGTAATGTCTTGAGCTGCGAGAGTTCCACCCAGAACATATTCTTGGTTCTGAGCGTATTGCGCGGACGAATGCAGGCAACTTGTCGCTCCGAATGGATCTCAACGATTCGATGCTCGCGATTCTCGAAAAAGCAGGTATCCCCTTCGAGCCAATCGGGAGTCTTGCTGTGGTTAGTCGGTTCTGCGCCGGCTAGTGGGTCGACAGGTCGCAGTGCAGATAGGACGAACGCCTGAATCGCTGACGGCTGATAATTTGGATTGCGGGGCATAACGAGCGACTCTAATGGCAGCTAGCTACCATGAACGAAGATCGCTTCCCCGCGAACTTTTATCCACTACGGGTATTGATACGGCATGTCTCGACAAACAGTCAAGGGCTTTGCCAAAGCTTGCCAATAGAGATTTTTGAAGGCCGAGAATTGGAGCTTTGCGAGGACCAAGGCGTACAAAGTACAGGGGCTCTACTTCTTAAATATATTCCGGCCCCATTTCATAACTCTCTTACTTTCTACTTATATTCTATATAGTACTTTGGACAATTGGACATTATGGACATATATAAGAAAAGCCTGAGAAAACGAACAAAACGGCGTACAAGATCGCCCAGAGTCGACCACAGCTTCAGCGGAAAAATCTCACATTTTCGCCGCCAAAGGTAGGGGCGATTTTCAGCGTAACGACAGGAATTGTTAACGAGTAACTTCGAGTGTTAAGGGGTAGTCAGTAGCCGAGGCCGAAAGCTCGACGGCGAAGAAGGCAAACACGCCGCTCGTGAGAGGGTTAGTGATGGCTGCTGCTGGAAAAAGAAGCTAGCCGCGTCAGAAAAAATTTCTGAAAATGATGCTTCGCGGCCCGATGGTGAGGGAGTAGAAAACGGACGCTGATCCCCTTACAGATCAAACCACTGCTGAAGATCGATCTGAGCC
>JBILTA010000700.1:0-3117 GCA_044371785.1 Pirellulaceae bacterium
GAACAAGTGCATAGCACCTGGGTGTAATGTGCTTGTTGCTGATCCGTCGGTAAGATGCAAGTCCGAGATAACTACCAGCATGATTCCGCTTCCTGCCTGAATAAAGATTGGCTTGGCTCTCTACGCTGCTCGAGGCGCAGAATAAGCTCCAAAAGTCGATATCGGCACAATCGATACTGTAGCTATAATCGAAAACGGAGGCACTTAAAAAATGTGCGGCAGATTCACCCTAAAGACCCCAGCTTCACAGCTTTTTGAACAGTTATCGTTGCAGCTGGACCCAACTCCGTTGGGCGATTTTCCCGCCCGATTCAACATATGTCCCACACAAAGCATTATTGCCGTACTTGGCGAAAGTCACGAACTGTCACCGCTTTGGATGCGTTGGGGACTTGTTCCTTCTTGGGCTGACGACCTTTCCATTGGAAGTCGCATGATCAACGCCCGCTCCGAAACAGTGTCCGAGAAACCCTCTTTCCGCAAACCGTTTATCAAACAGCGTTGCCTTATCCCAGCGGATGGCTACTTTGAATGGCACACTTCTAAGGTAGGCTCGAAAACGACCAAGCAACCTTACTGGATTCACCTGCCCGATGACAAACCATTTGTATTCGCGGGGCTATGGGATACCAACACCAAAGCTACCGGTGAGGCCGTAGTAACATGTACGATTCTCACGGCTGCCGCGACTCCGGAGATTGCAGCTTTGCATGATCGGATGCCAGTTCTCATTGCGCCGACAGACTATGAGACTTGGCTCTACTCTGACCATCAGGAGAAACTAGAGCAACTTGTGAAGGCGCCCCAATACAACGAAACGTTTGGACCTCATCTATGGCGTTTTCATCCGGTTTCGACGGCTGTCAACGTTCCTCGTAATGACAGCGCGTCCAACATCGCTCGCATCGCGATCGACGAACCACTCACATCATGAAGGACTGGCAGGGCTATCTTTTTGCCATGGATTGGCCCAATCGCCCCAGCGTTCCAAATAGGTTTTGTAGGCAGGATGAAGATGAGCTTCTTCCTCCAACATGGTCTTTACATGGGCGACCAATTCGTGCTCTTGCTCCAGCGATATTTTTCCGCACAGCAGATTCCAACGCAAGAAAACAAAGTAGGTGTCGAGCACGTCGCAGCGGCAATACTCATTGATCTCGCTGACTTTGCCCGCTTGATAAAGATCTTGAACCATATCGCCTTGGACGTCCATCTTGCCGGGCTTCCCCAACAGGGATGCAGCCAAGTTTAGACCACCGCGAAACCAAGTGCTCCCAAAATTGGTGAGCATTTCATGCAGGTCGATGTGAGCTTGCACGTTGTAGCGGTTTCGGAATTGTTGATAAGTCCGTTCGCTGGAATGAAACCAAGTTGGAACGGGGACACCAAAGCGAAACGCGGAGAGTTCCATTAGCGGTATGTCGAACGAACGACCGTTGAAGGTCACGAAAGTAGGATGGCCATACTTTTCCCAACCGGTCCAAAAATGTTTCGTAATGACAGCGGGTCGATGATTGGGCTGATCCAACGATACGATTTCACGCAACTTGAGTTCCGAATCGATTTTGGCCACCACGACGGCAATGGGGAGATGATACGTATAAGGTATGAAATCTCTTCCCGATTCGAGCATCAGGTCTTGTCGAAAGCGACGCACAGCCACATCGGCTTGGAGCGTTTCGCCTGGGTAACGCGTCTTTGCGATCAAGTTGCCGTCAGCAATGCTCTCGATATCGAATAGGAGATAGCGAACATCAGGGGTAGCCATGTGGAAGTTGTCCGTTCCAATCGGAAAACATGCTGGGCAAAATGAAAAATCGCCGTGCGATCACTAAGCGTCCCAAAGGTAACAAAGTCACCCTGCGCAAACTACCACACCCCCGAGCATAACCGACTGAACTTTGCTAGATTGAATTTCGTATTAGCCATTCTGCTGTCCAATTATCCACCATCTCTGAAATCTTCTGCCTCATGATCGCCATCAATCGCCCACGCTTGCTCGAACGTTTTCTGCAGTATGTTCGCTTTGACACCACTGCCGATGCCGCCAGCCCAACGTATCCGAGCTCACCCGGCCAACTGGAATTGGGAAAGTTGCTGGTTCAACAACTCAAAGCGATGTCCATTGATGACGCTCATCAAGATGAAAATGGTTTGGTCTGGGGAACGGTACCCGCCACGGTCGCGGGGCCGGCCCCAACGATACTCCTAAACTCCCATCTCGATACCAGCCCCGAAACCACGGGTAAGAACGTGAATCCGCAGGTTATTGAAGATTATCGCGGTAACGAAATTCCTTTAGGCACCAGCGGTCTCGCTCTTAACACCTCTAACACACCAGCACTAATCAGCCTCATTGGGAAGACCTTAATCACCACCGACGGCACAACGCTCCTTGGTGGCGATGATAAAGCGGGCGTGGCCATCCTTATGGAACTCGCGCAAACATTGATCGAGAACCCCCACCTACCACACGGCCCGGTCCGCTTACTCTTCACTTGCGACGAGGAAATTGGACAAGGGACAAAACATGTTTCCCTCGATAAAGTCACAGCGACGGCTGGATACACCTTGGATGGCGGCGGTGCCGGAAGTTTAGATGTTGAGACATTTTCGGCCGATCAAGCAACAGTTGTGTTCCGCGGCAAGAACATTCATCCCTCGATTGCCAAGGGAGCAATGATCAATACGATCCGAGCTATGGGCCATTTCATCGATCATATGCCCAAACACATCCTGGCACCTGAAGTGACCGATGGTCGCAAAGGATTTTTGCATCCCTATTCGCTGCAAGGTAACGTAGCTGAATCTAAAGTCACCATTCTACTGCGCGACTTTGAGACCCCACAGCTAACCGAATATGCCAAGCTGCTTGAAGATCTGGCACATGAAACGGAACTGCTCTGGCCTGGCCTGAAAGTGAATGTCGAAATCACTCAACAATATCGCAACATGGGAGATGGACTGAAACGCAATCCGTTGGTCGCCGATTTAGCCGAACAAGCTTACGCGAAACTAAATCGTCCCTGCCAACGTGAGATCATCCGTGGTGGAACCGATGGAGCTTTATTAACCGCTCTTGGCCTACCCACGCCCAATCTATCGAGCGGCCAATAC
>JBILTA010000836.1:0-3111 GCA_044371785.1 Pirellulaceae bacterium
TGCACGGACGGCTGGCATTCAAAAGCGCGACAAAATCCATCCGTCGACTTTACCCACTATGATGCTTCCATGAGGTTGCTCGCGCCCGTGATCATGGGTCGGGAAATCTTTTCAAAAGACAAAAAGCAAATACTATGGGAAGCTGAGGATCGAATTCGCACTATCCAAGGCGAGGTCGTTGACACAAAGGTAGCCGATCAATTTTTAAAGGACTTAGAGGATAAGTCGGATGGTACTTTCAGTTCTATACTTTCTGGAGTTGGATCATTGGGAAGTGACTCGAAGGAGTATGAATTGCTTATCCAGCGGGGTGATCGCTTGATCAAAGTAAAGGTGCGTCGGTCGCTGCTCAAGCAAGTTGGTCTTCGCTTGCGGTGGGTGCCGAGCGATAGCCTACTGTAAGCTTCCGGTTTAGACTTCTCTTATTTCGGGATTTTGCATACTTCGGCGGGCGAAGAGGAGTGCTTGACGGCTCTTAAGGCCGTGAAGGACGATTTCCGCCCATCGCGTTTCAACAATGCGTCTGGATTCTTGAAAAGATGTTTTCATCACTGGATCGAGCGTCAATCACTCTCATTTCCCTCCATCTCGTCCAGTGCCTTTTGGCAATACGGTAGCAGTTTGAGATCGATGAGTGTTTCACGAATCAAGTTGAGATCTTGACTTTTGATCAATTGGATAACCTGTTCGATAATCTTTTTAGCGTATTCTTTTCGAGCGCGGCTCACGACTTGCCGAGTCGCTTGCGCTGATTTTCCGAGCGTTGATGAGAGATCGTCGTAACTCGGTTTTTCCTTTCCAGCAATTGCTGCATCCTTGAAAAAAGTAAGTACTTGGTGATTAGGATGGCCGGGGCCTAACGCTTCAAGGGCTTCTTCCAGAATCTCATCGCCTAAGTTGCGATCGAAAAGTTCACTGGCCGTGCGATCGAGTTGGTCCTCTTGCTCGTAGTTGGTGTCCAATCTTACTTGTCCCTGTTTCCTCTGTTTTCCCTTGGAACTCCAATAGGAATAGACATCATTTCTCAGAACCTCCTTAAGATATAAGCGAAATGATCTGGTGGGGTCGTAGCCGCGAAGTTTTCCGTCGAGCCATTTATCGACAAACTTATCAAAAACGTCGGAGACCGCATCCGCATCGCGTAAGTAGACTCCAAGGTATCCTAAAATGGCAACTTGATAACGCTTTAAAAAGCGTTCGCGTTCGGTGCGCTGGCGAGCGATTGCTTCCAATTTACTCTGTTTTGTCGCTTCATCGTCCATATCGCTCGGGGGATCAATAGCTCGTTCCAGTGCGTGCTGAATTCCCGCTTCGGTGACAATTCGAGAGATAAATCGATGGGTCGATTCGATGGATTGTTCTTGTTGGTCGTTTGGCTTTTGGTGAGACACAGCTTTTCTCCTCAATTGGTAAGTTTCATTCAAATTCCAGTGGACGCCGTTGAGTAGCATAACTTTGATTTGTTGGGTGCTATAAAGTCCAGTAGTCTTTATAGCATTGTTCCAGAAATTGGTTTTGTTCCTTCTGGGGCAGGGCTTCATAGCCAACAGGGGGCTTTGGGGAGTCGTTTGAGGCAGTTGGTTTTGTGTCTATTGGTGACGGAGTTTTTGCGTTGGATCGAAATTTTACACGCACCTCTTTGATGGGTGTTTTGGTGAAAGATTTTTTACCGCGTTGAATCATTTTATTTCTCTACTCTGTTTTAGCTTTTGACCTCAGGCTATAAGAATCGGAATGTTTTAGTCCTTGCTGGCGTAGTCGGTGACTTAGCCCATCAAGGCCCAAATCAAAAAGCGAAGGGGCCAGATAAACGTGAAAAACAGAACGTCGGAAAGTTGATAAGGAGTCCCTGGTTGCATCCAAACCACAAGCTCAAAGAGTCCCCAGGGGATGGCTCCGAAGAGATAACTGCCAAGGACGAGTTTGAGGATTACCGAAATCGGTTCATTTTTTTCGATCGCAGACATTTTTTTGTCCTACTGAAGAATTGCTCCCATGGTACTGGCCTGTCATTCACCCGTAGGAAAGTGTCGGAAAGATGTGACAGTTTTTTTCGAGCTGGCGGCTTGAATGCCCAAATCAATTGGAAAAGTCCTAACTCTTGCTGTAATTTTGTTTCGATGTGTTCATACATTGATTGCAAAGAAATTGCCAAACAGCCTGACATAGGTATTACGCTCCCACTGCCAGTCCCCATGGCAGGACCAACCGCTTGATGTCCAATGTGCTGGCGGAGTGTCTTGTCGCAATTGTTGATTAACGCGAACAGTTTGCCCGACGCTGCGCTAGAAAGCTTAGCTAGTCGTAAGGGTAAGTATTCCTTGAGCGACTTGATGAGCCCGTCCGATGTAGCCGCGGAGGCTCTTGCAAAGCGTAAGGGAAGTACACCCTCAAAGTCCTGACTATCCTTTTCGATGCTGATGGAAACGCTCGGCCGAGGAGGACAACTGTCGTCTTAAGCCAAAGCTATTCTTATCCTTCGGGTCTGCTCGAAACGCTAATGCAAGATTAACTTTTTTTCGTTCGCCAGCACTTATGGTCGCGAAAAATGTTACCGAGCACTAGTAGGGCGAGTAGAGCCTTTTGTTGTCTGCCGGAAATCTGGAGCTACCGATTCGGTTTAGCTCTTAAATCCTAATCGCTGAACTTATTTCTGCGGCTCCTATTGCAGCTTAAAGTCGCCGATGTGCAGGGTTGACTTTCCTTTTTTCTTCAAAAGAGCGTCACAAATCTGAAACGCAGGGATATGGGGAAGTGTACGAAAGAATTCAAAGCCTCATCATCCAGGAATCCGCTATGCGTTACTTGACAACAATCGCCCTGCTTTTAGTAAGTTTCTCCTCCACCTGTGCGCAGGATCGCCTTTCGGCCCTAGCTGGAAACCAGCAAACATCCGATGGCAATACTACTCACATCCTCTTGATCTTCGATCGTCAAGCCGGCTTGTTCTCCTACTGTTCCCAAGATAGCCGAGGAAACATCGTCAACAAAATCGGCGAATATGACTATGCCAACCGAAAGCTGACCACGAAATGGTGGGATGACAACGCGATCGAGGAATCTACGCTGAAACTGCTGGAAAACGAGGACGTCGAATATCAAGTGCTCTCG
>JBILTA010000842.1:0-3106 GCA_044371785.1 Pirellulaceae bacterium
CTTCATCGGTAGCGAGTACCGCCTGAAGCGCCCCCGCCACGATGTGGAAGAGGCGAAGCGTCGTGATGCGACCTTCGCCTCCCAGATGTATGTGACCTGCCGCCTGGTCAACAAGGAGACCGGCGAGATCAAGGAGCAGGAAGTGTTCATCGGGGAACTGCCCCTGATGACCGAGCGCGGCACGTTCATCATCAACGGCGCCGAGCGCGTGATCGTGAACCAGATCGTGCGTTCACCCGGCGTCTACTTCAAAGACGAGCAGGACAAGAACGGCCGTAAGACCTTCAACGCCAGCCTGATCCCCAACCGCGGCGCCTGGCTGAAATTCGAAACCGACAAGAACGATCTGCTGCACGTTCGCGTCGACAAGACCCGCAAGATCAACGCCCACGTGTTGATGCGGGCCATCGGCCTGTCGGACAACGACGTACTCGACAAGCTGCGTCACCCCGAGTACTACCAGAAGTCGATCGAAGCGGCCAACGACGAGGGCATCGCCTCGGAAGACCAGGCTCTGCTCGAGCTCTACAAGAAGCTGCGTCCGGGTGAGCCGCCCTCGGTGAGCGGTGGTCAAACCCTGCTGCACAGCCGCTTCTTCGATCCCAAGCGCTACGACCTGGGCCGCGTGGGTCGCTACAAGATCAACAAGAAGCTGCGCCTCACGATCCCCGACGCCACCCGCACCCTCACCCCTGAGGACGTGCTGAGCACGATCGATTACCTGATCAACCTCGAGCTCGATGTGGGCGGCGCCACCCTCGATGACATCGACCACCTCGGCAACCGCCGCGTTCGCTCCGTGGGCGAACTGCTGCAAAACCAGGTGCGCGTGGGCCTGAACCGCCTCGAGCGGATCATCAAGGAGCGCATGACCGTTGGTGAGACCGAGAGCCTCACCCCGGCCCAGCTGGTGAACCCCAAGCCCCTGGTGGCGGCGATCAAGGAGTTCTTCGGCTCCAGCCAGCTGAGCCAGTTCATGGATCAGACCAACCCCCTGGCTGAGCTCACCCACAAGCGCCGCATCAGCGCCCTGGGCCCAGGCGGTCTCACCCGTGAGCGCGCTGGCTTCGCCGTGCGCGACATCCACCCCTCTCACTACGGCCGGATCTGCCCGATCGAAACGCCGGAAGGTCCCAACGCCGGTCTGATCGGTTCGCTGGCCACCCACGCCCGCGTCAATGAGTACGGCTTCATCGAGACCCCCTTCTGGAAGGTGGAGAACGGGATCGTGCTCAAGCAGGGCGATCCGATCTATCTCTCCGCCGACCTCGAAGACGAGTGCCGTGTCGCCCCTGGCGACGTGGCCACCGACGCCGACGGCCGCATCAAGGCTGATCTCGTTCCCGTGCGTTATCGCCAGGACTTCGAGACCGTGCCGCCGGAGCAGGTGGATTACGTGCAGCTCTCACCGGTGCAGGTGATCTCCGTGGCCACCTCGCTGATTCCCTTCCTCGAGCACGACGACGCCAACCGCGCCCTGATGGGCTCGAACATGCAGCGTCAGGCCGTGCCGCTGCTGCGCCCTGAGCGTCCGCTCGTGGGCACCGGCCTGGAAACCCAGGTGGCCCGCGACTCCGGCATGGTGCCGATCACCACCGTGAACGGCACGGTGGCCTATGTGGATGCCACCGCCATCGTCATCCGCGATGAAGACGGCAACGACCACACCCACTACCTGCAGAAGTACCAGCGCTCCAACCAGGACACCTGCCTGAATCACCGCCCGATCGTGAAGCTCGGCGACCCGGTGATCGCCGGTCAGGTGCTGGCTAACGGTTCGGCCTGCGAAGGCGGCGAGATCGCCCTCGGTCAGAACGTGCTGATCGCCTACATGCCCTGGGAGGGCTACAACTACGAGGACGCGATCCTGGTGTCTGAGCGCCTGGTGCGCGACGACCTCTACACCTCGGTGCACATCGAGAAGTACGAGATCGAAGCCCGTCAGACCAAGCTTGGTCCTGAGGAGATCACCCGCGAGATCCCGAACGTTGCCGAGGAGAGCCTGGGCAACCTCGATGAGATGGGCATCATCCGCGTAGGCGCCTACGTGGAGAGCGGCGACATCCTGGTGGGCAAGGTGACGCCGAAGGGCGAATCCGATCAGCCCCCGGAAGAGAAGCTGCTGCGCGCGATCTTCGGTGAGAAGGCCCGCGATGTGCGCGACAACTCCCTGCGTGTTCCCAGCACCGAGCGCGGCCGCGTCGTTGACGTGCGCATCTACACCCGCGAACAGGGTGATGAGCTGCCGCCCGGCGCAAACATGGTGGTGCGGGTCTACGTGGCACAGCGCCGCAAGATCCAGGTGGGCGACAAGATGGCCGGCCGCCACGGCAACAAGGGCATCATCAGCCGCATTCTTCCCCTGGAAGACATGCCCTACCTGCCTGATGGCAGCCCCATCGACATCGTGCTCAACCCCCTGGGTGTGCCGAGCCGCATGAACGTGGGTCAGGTGTTCGAGTGCCTGATGGGTTGGGCTGCCTCGCATCTCGATTGCCGGGTGAAGGTGGTGCCGTTCGATGAGATGCACGGCCCTGAAACCTCGAAGAACACCGTGCAGGCCTATCTGGAAGCGGCCAAGTCGCAACCGGGCAAAGACTGGGTGTACGACCCCGAGAACCCCGGCAAGATCCAACTGATCGATGGGCGCACTGGCGAAGCGTTCGACCAGCCCGTGACCGTGGGCTACGCCCACATCCTCAAGCTGGTGCACCTTGTCGACGACAAGATCCACGCTCGCTCCACCGGCCCCTACTCGCTGGTGACCCAGCAGCCCCTCGGTGGTAAAGCCCAGCAGGGCGGCCAGCGTCTGGGTGAGATGGAGGTGTGGGCCCTCGAGGCCTACGGCGCCGCCTACACCCTGCAGGAACTGCTCACCGTCAAGTCCGACGACATGCAGGGCCGCAACGAAGCGCTCAACGCGATCGTGAAGGGCAAGCCCATCCCCCGCCCCGGTACCCCCGAGTCGTTCAAGGTGCTGATGCGCGAGCTGCAGTCCCTCGGTCTCGACATCGCGGTGTACACCGACGCCGGCGAGGAAGTGGACCTGATGCAAGACATCAACCCCCGCCGCAGCACCCCCAACCGGCCCACCTACGAATCCCTC
>JBILTA010000702.1:0-3097 GCA_044371785.1 Pirellulaceae bacterium
TATCGGCACCAATGATTTGACCCAGTACACCTTGGCAGTAGATCGCGGCAACGAAGCCGTCGCCGATCTTTATCAAGCCGTAGACCCGTCGGTCTTGCGATTGATAAGCCAATCGGTCAAAGTAGCGGACCAAGCTGAAATTGCTACCAGCGTGTGTGGAGAAATGAGCAGTCACCCAGCGTACGCACTCCTCCTAATCGGATTGGGAGTCCGGACACTGAGCGCCCCCCCCAGTGCATTGCCTCAATTGAAAAAGGCAATTCGCTCGGTAAGCTTGTCACAATGCCAAGCGATTGCGGAACGTGCACTCCGACTGGAAACAGCTCATCAGGTCCACACTGCCGTGCACGATTCTTTCGCCGCTTTACTTCCCGATATGGTGCAACAGATTTAACTTCCCAATGGCCAACACCCGTATTCGAATCAGGTTCTCCAAGACCGGCGATTTGCGTTGGATCGGTCATATGGATCTTGCACGTCTGTGGGAACGCTTAGTGCGACGAGCCGGTCTGGCAATCGCCTTGACCGAAGGATTCCATCCGAAACCCAAAATCAGTTTCCCCTCAGCTTTAGCGTTGGGCATTGAAGGCCTTGACGAAGCAGTCGAGTTGGAATTGACGGATGCAATCGATTTAAAAGACCTGAGCGAACAACTGCAACCGCATTTGTTATCAGGATTACAGATCCTCAATCTGGAGTTACTTACTCCCGAAACGTCTCGGCAACAACTGCGTGCCAGCACGTTTGAAATTGAGATCCCAGATCATGACCTGGCTGCTTTGCAAGGGCGTCTCAATACCTTCTTGGCAGCTCCAACATGGACGGTGGTTCGAGAAAACCGAACGCTTAGCGTATCGGTCGGCGACCCCGACTTTGATGTCCGTTTAATTGGTACAGTGCTACGTTTCACCCTTCCAAATTCTGGTGGAGCCTCTTTCCGCCCAGGGGAATTGCTACAAGCTCTTTCATTAGAGCACCTCCAAGAGCAAGGCGTTATCTTACGCCGCACCCGGGTTCATTTGGGCAAATCGGTCGACCCCAAGCCCTCCAACAGCCAACAACCTGAAACGCCAGCACCTTCTCATCTATCATCCTCCGTCTTGATCGACGGAGACTAAAGGAATTGAACAACGATGAAAAAGGAAATGCTCGTCAACGTATCCCAACCGGAAGAATGCAGAATTGCCATTCTCGAGGATGGGCAACTTGAAGAACTTTATACAGAACGCGCCAGCCAAAATAATTGGGTCGGCAATATCTATCGTGGCCGAATCGTCAATTTAGAACCAAGCATCCAAGCAGCTTTCGTCGACTTCGGTGTAGGCCGTAATGGATTCCTGCACATCAGCGACGTCGAAGCCCAATACTTCCGTCAAGCCGGTTACGACCCAGCTGAAATCGCCACCGGTAACATGCCCGATGTCGACGACGGCACCGATGACGATCAACGCAAGAAAAATCGTCCACAACGAGGTGGCCGTCCACGCTTCAAACCACCGATCCAAGAAATCTTTAAACGTGGTGATGAAGTTCTAGTCCAAGTGATCAAAGAAGGTATCGGCAGCAAAGGCCCAACGCTCTCGACCTACATTAGCATTCCAGGTCGATATTTGGTCCTCATGCCAGCACTTGGTCGCGTCGGTGTCTCACGCAAAATCGAAGACGAACATCAACGCAAACAATTGCGTCAGATCATGCTCGACCTTCATCCACCTGAAGGCCTCGGCTTTATCGTTCGTACCGCCGGACAAGATCGCACACGCAAAGACCTCGCCCGAGACATGGCCTACCTGCTCCGATTATGGAAGGTCATCGTCAAACGACTTGGTAAAGGTGGCGGACCAGGCAGTATCTACGAAGAAAGCGACATGATCATCCGCACGATCCGCGATATCTTCAGCGAAGATATTGATACGCTGATCGTCGATCAGGTCGATGCCTACAATCGAGCCAAAGAATTCGTCCAGTTGGTGATGCCCAAGTACGTCAACCGTATTCAATTGTATGAAGGAAAAGAACCACTCTTTTACAAATACAATTTGGAAAATGAAATCAATCGAATCCATCGCCGCAAAGTTCCCCTCAAGGGTGGCGGATCCATCGTGATCGATTCGACCGAAGCTCTCGTCGCCATCGACGTCAATAGCGGTAACTTCCGCACCGACGATTCCGCTGAAGAGACCGCCTTCCAACTCAACATCTCCGCAGCGAAAGAAATCGCCAGACAACTCCGCTTGCGCGACCTCGGTGGCGTAATCGTCAACGACTTCATCGACATGCGCAAAGATTCACATCGTCGCAAAGTGGAACGTGTCCTCAAGGAATCACTGAGGCGCGATCGGGCTCGCACCAAGATCCTGCGAACCAGCCCATTCGGCTTGATCGAAATGACTCGTCAACGCATTCGCCCAAGCCTCAAACGCTCGGTCTACGATGACTGCCCATGCTGCCAAGGACGAGCGGTTGTCAAGACGGCCGAAAGCATGGCGATCGAAGTGGTCCGCATGATGATCATGGCTGCCCAATCGCCCAAGGCAAGTCGCATCACGGTGCGAGTGCAAGATAAAGTTGCAACTTATTTGAATAACAAGAAGCGACGTGAAATCATGCAACTCGAAGAGGCCTGCCGAGTCACCGTTCAAATTCTCGGTAGCGAAGCGCTTTACCCAGAACATATCGAACTCGACTGCCGCGACTCCGATGGTAATGAAATCGCACTCCGATTCTTGGACGAGCCCAATACGGCGAAACAATAACCGGCGCGACTAGAAAGACGTTGCACATGAATCGTATCCTCGTCACCGGCGCCGCTGGTTTTATTGGGTTTCATTACGCTCTCCGCTTGCTCCGTGAGGGGCAAGCGGTTACCGGCATCGATAACCTCAACGATTACTATTCCGTGCAATTGAAACAGGATCGCTTGAAAATCCTGCATCAGTTTCCCCACTTTCGTTTTGAGAAAGTGGAACTGGCTGATCAGTCTGCAATGACGCGTTTGTTTCAAACCGAATCCTACAACCGCGTGATTCATTTGGCCGCTCAAGCTGGCGTGAGATATTCGATCACCAATCCACGAGCCTACGTGGATAGCAATCTC
>JBILTA010000139.1:0-9973 GCA_044371785.1 Pirellulaceae bacterium
TGCAGGCGTAAATGGATAATGGCCTTATCGGCGTTTTGGTCATTGTGAATCCTATTGTTTAGGATTCTCTTTAAATTCTTCTAGTTTTTCCACAGAGCTCTGGTCCGCTGAATGATCATCGTGGCCAGAGCTCGTGACCTCGTGTTTTTTTCTATGCTTAAAGCGATATGCGGAATCAACCAATTGTGGCACCAAGGCTTCGCTCGCTTCCACAACAGAGACTGTCGGAAACTCTTCTTTCACAGACTCATCACTTACCAAGGCTAGAAACATTGTCTTGTTAAGGCGAACACCGCTCAGCTGATAGGATTTCCCAGCGATTTTCGCCTCTTCCTGGAACTTGCAAGCTTCAACATCCTGGGGGCTATCGAACTTTAGATCGACTTCCTGAAGTTGTGCTGAGCTCTGCATTTTCCCTTGATGATTTCCATTTCCCGAGAGGACAATTTGCGCAATCGTCATGTAAATCACGATGCCGAGGATGTCGATGATGCCAGCGACAAACGGATTGCTCATCAACGCCGGATCCCAACCGATTCGCTTGAAAATCAACGGAAGTGTCGAGCCCGACAACGTGCCGCACATCACCACCAACATGATGGTTAACGGAATAACCGAGGCCTCGCGAGGACCAGGTGCCATCAATAAAGCACACCCTAATCCAATCAACGCCAAACAACTCCCTAATACAACTCCACTCGCTAACTCTCTGCGAATAATCTTTCCCCAATCACGCAAAGAGATATCGTCCGTCGCTAATGCCGTAATAATCAAAGTCGCTGACTGACTTCCCGAATTTCCACCACTGCTGATAATCAATGGAATGAACCAAACCAACCAAATATACTTTTGGAATTCGATGTCGTAATAACTCAACACAAACGCCGTGATCAACTCGGCAAAAAAGAGAATGATCAACCAGATCAAACGTTTGTAACTCAACGTCAGCAAATTCATGCGCAAATAACCATCGCGCAAGGGCTGAACAGCCGCGATTCGCTGCGCATCTTCTGTTGCCACTTCACGCACCACGTCAATCACGTCGTCGTGCGTGATGATGCCAAGCATGTGTCCGCGATCATCGAGCACCGGGATCGCCAAAAGGTTATAGTGCGCTACTTTTTGCACCGCTTCTTCCTGGCTATCCAAAGCGTGAACAAAGACCAAATCGGTCTCCATCAGATCGCTTAAGTGCTTATCTTGCCTGGCAATGGAAGAAACCAAGCGGCGTGTACTCACCACACCACGTAAATGATTTGTGTCGTCAACCACATAAATGTAGTAGACCGTTTCCAACGATTCCGCTTCGCGACTGAGCGCTTCCAACGCTTCTCGAACCGTAAGTCGCTCATCCAAACAAGCCGCCTCGGTTGTCATCACCGAACCAGCTGTCCCCTCAGGAAAATTCTGCAACCTGCGAATGTCGCGTCGAGCTTGAGGTGGCATTAAGGCCAACAAATCCTCGGCTCGATTCTCGGGCAACTCCTGGAGTAAATCGACTACGTCGTCAGACGGAATATGAATGAGCAAGCCGGCAACTAACTTTTCATCCTCGTGCATGAGGATGTCGATTTGACGATCCAGCTCAAAATAATTGAAAATTTCGGCTCGAAGCGGCGGCTCCGCAAATTGGATCACCTTCCAAGCTTCTTCGGCTGTTAACCCCTCGACAAACTCAGCGGTTCTAGCGGGGTGGAGGGCGGTGCAGAATTCGATCAACTCGCGTTCATTGTGCTCCGCGAGCATTTCGCGCAATTCGGGTAGAAATAATGTGTTGACCATTTGCTATCCACCCACTTGATGCCTACTTACACGGTGCCTAATCACACGGTGCCTGGCGAAACCTGATGGTCCGCCATCAACGGGACATTTCAAATTGTCGGCTCGAGTCAGTGTTCATCTCTTTCTCGATCCCGCTGAGATGCGTTATTCTACGGAAGGAAAGTTTCAGCACTACGTCAAATCATGAAAGTGTAGGTCATGAAAATTGCCATCACCGGCGGCACTGGTTTTTTGGGGCGATACATTATCGAGGCATTATCCTCCCAAGATCACGCTCTTACGGCGTGGTTTCGACCCAAATCAACAAGATCACTTGAATCTGTGGACCTTTCTCACCAACAAAATCCAACCGTTCAGTGGATTCCCGGTGAACTGGGAGATTCCACCGCAACTCAAAGTCTTGTCGCCAATGCCGATATCCTAATCCACGCCGCCCTCTCGAGAACGGGCATCAGCTTCCGAGGTTCTGAAGGGAATCTGGAAGAATACATGCAACGAAACTTTATTGGCTCCATCAAACTTCTCGAAGCGGCCAGAGCGGCAGGTGTGCGGCGGGTCGTTTTGATCTCTACCTGTGCGGTCCACGAGAAAATCCTCTCGGATCGACCTCTCGACGAAACACATCCCGTATGGCCCGCGAGCCACTATGGAGCGGGAAAGGCCGCATTGGAAGCCATGGTCCACAGTTATGCACTTGGCCAGAACTGGGAAATTGCTGCAATCCGTCCCTGTGGCATCTATGGAGTCTCACGCCCCATTCAAGAAAGCAAGTGGTACAACCTCGTTCAGCAGGTTGCCAATGGTGAAACCGTTCACGTGCAAGGGGGTGGAAAAGAAGTTCATGCCGCCGATGTTGCCAAAGCCATCGCCTTGTTGTGCCATGCTCCCGCTGAAAAAATCATAGGGGGCATCTATAACTGCTGCGATCGTTACGTATCACAATTCGAAGTGGCGTCTCTCGCCAAAGAGATTTCGGGGAGCCAAGCTAAAATCATTGGCACTCCCAGCCAACCGAAAAATCAAATCGATTCCAGTCGACTCATGTCGCTTGGTTTTGAATTCGGCGGAGCAGAGAAGCTGCGTGAAACCATCACACAGATCCTCCGCTCGCGCTCGTAATTTGCTCCCCCCATGGGGCCGAGGATTTTACTTGGCTTGCAAGTTGAAATCGCCAGTCATATCGCGCCATACGCAATGGATATGATTGGCGATATTGCCTGCCGCATCCGGCTGAGTGTTCACGAACTCAACCAAGAATGTTGGGCCTTGGACTCGATAATAATGTCCAATGCCGGGCTTGGTTGGACCGGCCCATGCAAATTGCACTTTATCCCAACCGCTTTTCTCAATCAGCGTCATTCGCTCTTGCGCAACGTCCTTCAACATTTTGCCACAATAGACATTCAAGAGGTCTTTCAGCATCTGCTTCTGAGCATCGTTCAATGCGGAGTAGGAAACACCAATGGCGGGCTCATCTACCGGCTGTGGTGTGTTAGGGCCACGCAATTCAGCCAAAGCTTTGTCTGCAATAACAGCCTGTTTCTTTTGTTCATCCGAAAGCGAATTAACGAGGTCAAAAGCGACGGTTTCTTCTTGAGCCAGGACTCTCAATCCTTTCGGAAATCCTTCGCCGTAGTTGTCCTTCAATTCGGCTGGATTGGTCGCCATAAACTGTGGCGTTGACTCAATGACTCGATTCCCCTTCATCACGAAGTTCAGTGAAAGGTGATGCCCTTCAAAGCTCATGCCCCAAGTCGCATCGGCAGCTGGCTTACCATAAATCGTGACATAATACTTTACAGGGTCGCGCCACTCTTCTCGGCCTGGCCCTTCGAGCTTGCGTAGCACTCCCTCTAGAGACATGATCTTCGTTGCAGCTTGGTATCCCGCTTGACTAAGCGCTTGCTCTAAAACGCTCATCGCTACTTTCTGTTGGTCGGCGTTCATTTCGCGCAGTGGCAAACCTTTGCGGGATTCCAGTGGCACAAAATTCCAAACTGTTCTTTGAGGTGCATCATATTCCAAAACACCCTTGGCTTTTTGAGAATCATCCAAAGAGCCGATCCAAGAACTGGCAGCATCGGACAGGGACGCAGGCGCCCAGAAGAGAGCCGACAAAGGTTGGCTTGCCAATCCAAAGGTGAGCGCAATCATAACCAAAATAAATATCGAGCGTTTCATGAATAGTTCCTACAGGCAACTAAGAGGACGAGGTGAGATTGAGGTGGGCAAATGGACTCGCAGCCACACAAAATTACCGTTTCGGCGCGTAGCCACAACTGCCACATTGTACTCGATATGCGGTTCGACTGGAGCGGTTGCGGTGGGTTTGCAAAAAATCTCCGCACCTGGGGCATAGATCATCAGCGGAAAAACTCTCCGATCGGCTGTTGGACTCCCCGCTTTCGAACTTTCGCTGACAAGCCACGCATCTTGTTGTCTCTGGAAATAACTCGACACGATCAGGGTCTATTTGTTCACGACAATCGACACAATAACGGACGAATTCGTCGCTTGGCGCGGCTGCCGAAGCTGTATCCCATTGTTCATCATCCTCTTCGACCTTTTGCACTTGAGTCACAACGCGCACCCCCGTCTTCTGGCAATTGGGGCACGGGAGTTCCTGTAGCTTCAGTCGAAACATTTCCGAAACAATATCGTCAGCAGGATCCTTATGTTTCCGCAAAAAACCTGCTTGTTGCAGCCACACTAATCGATCAGCTTTGGTCCAGGGCCGCGATTGATGACAATGCGGACATTGAGTTGTAACAATACGTGTATCCATGTCGCGTAAACTCGTGCGTTGACACTATTTCGTTGAGAGTCGTTCTTGCATCAGCCTACCGAAGAGGCCCAGACACGCGAGCCCAAACGTCCAAAAATAGCCTGAGATGTTTGATTTACGATCGACTGTATGCTCAATTGGTCTTTGATCGACGGCAAATCGTTGGTGAATTTATCTGAGTTTTTGGCTAATATCCTAATCGCGAGAAGGCCATACCCTTGTTGGCACGACCTAAGCACTACGGTTCCCGATTTTCTCTGTTTCAAGCTTTGGCTATCTGGCTCCTGTTTTGCTGCGGTTGCCTCTTCACTTCGAGTCAGCTTTTGGCTGATGAACCATTCCGAGACTGGAAGGACACCTCGGGCAAGTTCAGCACCAAAGCACAATTCGTTCGAGCCACAGACAACAACGTTGTATTGCGCAAATCGGATGGTATCGAGATTGAAGTCCCCTTTAGCCGACTCTGTGCCACGGATTTGGAGTACGTCAGCCAGCGCACCAAACGCCCATTATCGAGCTTGATCCCCTCATCCAAGAACACCTCCAAGCCAAACAATAACTCAACTACATCTCTGAATGCCAACATCGCCCCCGAAGTCATGCTCGATTCGGAACTTAAAATCACATTGAGCAAAATGAAGCGTCGAGAATACGCTGAGGCTATTGAAGATTTTAAGAGACTCATTCGCAATCATCCCAAGAGTCGAGTTCTGCGATTGCAACTCGCCGAGTGTTTGCGACTAGACCACGCGCCAGCTCAAGGGATCGATGTGGTAACGAAAGTTCTGGAAGAAGACCCCAAAGATCAAGGGGCACTTGAGATTCGAGCGACGCTTTACTTGAACATGACACGAGAACTTGAGGCGAAAAGTGACCTAGAGAAATTGTTGCAATTGGGCTCACGAAACCCACAAACCTTTCATCAACTTGCATTCTTGCTGGCCGCTTCTTCACAGGATGAGTTGCGAGATGGGCCACGAGCTTTAGAACTTGCTAAACAGGCATGTAAAGCGTCCGACTACAAGAACCCTGTTTATTTAAAAACCTTGGCTATCGCGTATGCTGAAGTGGGTGAGTTTGAACAAGCCCGCATGTGGGGCTCGGAGGCGTATTTCATTGTGCAACAACAAGCTTCAGCCGAGTTAGGCGAATTTGAATCCGCTCTCAATCGATTTATCGATGAGCAACCCTTTCGTATTCAACGTGTTTCGCGACTTACAGATACCACGGCGCTCGCCAATGAGGACTATCAGCGTAAACTTTATCAAGTCTTGCGAACCATTGACCTCGAACTTGCCAATCGGTCTGCGACAAGACGCGAGGCGGCGTTTAAAAGTCTGATGATTCTTGCCAAATCCAAACGCCCTGAAGTCATTTCGCGGATTGGCAATTGCAATATCAATGGAATCGGCACTCCCAAAAATCCAGATCAAGCTAAGCATTGGTTTCAGCTCGGTCATGAACTAGGGGCTCCAGACTCTACCTTTGGACTCGCGCTCTGCTTACTGACCGCAGGGAGCGAAGAGGAGTCACAGAAAGGCATTCAGCTTTTGAAAGTTGCCGCAGATCAAAAACATGCTGGTGCATGTGCGCAACTCGCCTATCAATACACCCAAGGCCGTTTACTGGAAAGCGATATCTCCAAGTCGATTCCTCTTCTCCAGGTATCCGCTCTGAAACGAAACCTATGGGGAATGGCCACTTTGGGCGAATTCCTAGTGAATGGCAAAGGGATATCACAGGATCTCGTCGCTGGAAAACGCTGGATTACGCTAGCCGCACAACAAGGTGACCTTTCCGGAATGCTGCTTTGCGGCCACTATCATCTCTTTGGAAATCATTCAGACAGCAACACCGCCGAAGGCTTAGATTGGCTGGAGAAATGTTCTGCGCAAGGCCATTCCGAGGCGAAACGTTTACTGGGTTTACATTATTATTCCGCGAAAGAATCGAACCGTAACATCGACAAAGGTCTAAAGTTACTGGAGGAATCTAGCGAAAATGGAAACTTCAACGCGCAACTCGCGCTGAGTGAAATCTATCTCTTTGGTGACGAAGCGATTCGCTCTCCCACGAAAGCACTCACTTACATTCAAGAGGGAGTGAAGAACAAGAACCCGGCTTCCATCTATCTCTATTCAGTATGCTATTTGGGCGGCCATGGAGTCACTGTCGATGTTGAGAAAGGTATGGAACTACTTCAAGAAAGTTCTAAGCTTGGCGAACCGCGAGCCCGCGACCTGCTCGCCCGTGTTGAACAGGCTCAAATCGAATTAGCTCAACGTGAACAGGCTCAACGTGAAGAGGCTGAACGCGAATTGGCCCAACAAGCTCAACTTGCGGCTGAAGAAGCGCGACGAACGGCCGAAGCAGAACAGTTGGCTGAAGCCGAAAGGGCCAGAGCTAGTAACATGGCCGCCGGAGATGGCTTGGCTTTTCAAAATAGTGATGATCAACAGTTCGCAGAAGCTGCCGCAGTAGGCATCTTAGCGATCGGTGCGATGATGCTTTTCAATGGTTTCTCTGAGGAGAGCGAAGACTACGGACGCGAAGATGACTATCAACGATTTGAGGAACATCGTCGACACCAGGGTAGTTACTGGGCCAATCGAGCGCGAATTGAAGCCTCATATGGAAATAGCGACGAAGCAGCTCGCTCCGCCGCAATGGCTGAATCGTATGGTAATTATGGTTATTGAAATAGCCTGATAACGTCGCCGATGAGTGACTAGGTATTAACTCTTGATGTGGTATTTGCCTTCCACACTGCAAAACGATTTACCACGCAACAAGACTCGATCTTCTCTGCTTTCGCACTCGAGCCAGCCGCCGCGTTTCGAGGCTTGATATCCCATCAGACGACGTTGCCCCAAACGTTGCTCCCAGAATGGAAGCAACGCACAGTGAGCCGAACCGGTTGCTGGGTCTTCATCAACGCCGCACCGCGGTGCAAAAAAACGACTAACAAAGTCTGAGGTCATCTCGCCGCTCGGACTTGTGACGGCAGCTGCTAAAGTGACAATAATGCCACGAGTTTCAAGCTGACTCAAGCTGCGCATATCAGGTTGAAGCGACACTAATTCGTCATACGAACTGATCTCCACCAAATAATCCATGCGGTTACGATAAACACCGAGCGGTCGAGACTTAAGCCCCAGTGACTCTACTAAGCCAGCAGGTGTAGCGACCGACTCGACAACTTCCCTGGGAAAGTTCAATTCGGTCCGATTCCGATTTTTGTTGTCCCCTGAAGGAATGCGTTTGGCCGTTAATTCGCCACTGCGTGTTTGAAAGCGGAGAGTATCTTCAACTTGATCTCCCAAATGCCTCCAGAGCGCTACGGCAGCAGCCATTGTCGCATGCCCACACAGATCCACTTCGCATACAGGCGTAAACCACCTCAAGCTCCAGCCCGTGGACAATGGCAATAGATAAGCTGTCTCGGCCTGATTCACTTCCATGGCGAATTTTTGCATCAAGGCATCGTCGATCGTCTGGTCGAGGATGCAGACGCCAGCGGGATTGCCCGAAAATCGCTGATCCGCAAACGTATCCATCAAAGCAAAGTAGGCTGATGACATAAAACTACCGTCCAAAGAAATGGAGAAACGATACCTTCCGCAGATAGACAAGCGGATGAGGATGGCACCATTAGGGGCAACCTGAACTCAGGTTAAAGATACTTTTGGCGATTGGGAAGGGGTTGAAAACTGGTGCTGGGACGAGACCCTTGGTGATCTCGTCCCAGCACGCAGAATCTACTTCGCCGTGAAGCACGCTCGTTGATCAATTGACCCAGTTAATTAATCAGCGAGCGTATAATTGCTCCAACCCAGGAGGGAGGTCAACCAAGTTTTCCCGCAGAATCTTGGCTGACGGCGAAGTTTCCCAAGCCGAAATGTAAGTTGACTTTCGATCGTTGAACGCTTCCGAATTCCTGAAAGCTTCACACGTTGTGTCTCGTTGTAAGCTAGAGAACGTGACCTCAAACCGTTTGCGGGAAACAGTTTGGAGCCGCATGAATGTCTCATCGCTGTGAAAGGGGAAATAACAAAACCAAAGTAGAATCGTCAATACCGAAAAATTAAAAAATCACCGAACCACCGAATCACTGAAACACCGAATCACCGAACCACCGAATCACCGAATCACCGAATCACTGAATCACCGAATCACTGAATCACCGAATCACTGAATCACCGAATCACTGAATCACTGAATCACTGAATCACTGAATCACTGAATCACTGAATCACTCCCCTCACTCCGGACGAAATAGCTTCAGTGATGGTTTATCATGCCGCGCGGAGTTGGCGGCGGAAGCAGAGATGTCTTCGCTGTAGGACGAGTCTCCTACGATCTTTGCGAGGGTGGTGTCGGCTTTTGGCTGAGGTTGACGTAACCAATATCCGGCGGCTTGCAAATCGTTCGTTGTTTCGGCATGACTTTTACTGGACCAAGAGGAATCGCCACACCCTGCCAGCAGGATAACATCACCCGGTTTCGCACGTTGCATGATCCACTCGATGGCCCGATTGCGGTCGGGCAGAACGTGGGGTAGGGCGGGGTTCTCGAAACCATCTAATAGAGCAAACGCTTTATTTTGAACGCTTTTAAATGTCCCGCCTTTCGTATGCGTCAAGCAAACTTCTGATGTCCCTCTTTCGAGAACTTTACCCATCGCAGACAACATGGCGTTGGTTGCAGGAGCAGAAACATCCATGACGCATAGGACGCGTCCGGTACTATGTTGCCGAACCGCATGTAGAGCCATTGCCAAACGTTCGGCTGTATCAGCTTGATCGACAAAGACGCCAAAATCTTGGCCCGCATTGACGGGTTGTAGTCGTCCCGGAATTCGTTGCAGCTTCTCAACACCACCTACAATTTCGGATAACTCCAAACCGCATACGTAACCAGTTGCAACGGCGCCGAGCAAATGGCGAGCGTTGTGCGAGCCGATGAGTGGACTACGAAGTGGCATCACCGTTCGACCGGCAGAGATCATCAATGTTTGTTCGCTAAACTCCCGTTCGATCACTCGAGCTCGAACATCCGCATCAGCATCCAGCCCGTAGGACATACTGTGCATGGCCAGCGACTCCATCCAACGCGATAACGGTGCGTCATCTGCGTTATAGAGTATGACGCCATGCTCCTTAAGTTGCGAGAATTGGCGCAACATCGCTTGCTGAAGTTGTTCAGCATTACCGCTATTGCCACCCAACTCGGTTCGCATTGATGTAATCAAAATCAAATCGTATTGCATTCCAGCCGTTTGACCGTGATAGAGCATCTCGTGATCGATTTCGATAACGGCAGCCGGTACACCTTGTTGGACAGCTCCAGCCAACCACTTGGCCAGTGACTTGGCTGAATCGACTGGTCCATCTTTTGCGGCAACTT
>JBILTA010000703.1:0-3094 GCA_044371785.1 Pirellulaceae bacterium
CGGATCTTGTCCCGTATAGTTCTCAGCGCAGCCTTAGCTGCTTCTTTTGGGGCATTTTGGTGCGAGTCTGCCACGCATGCTGAAGACGGAACCAGTGCAGGCTCGGTGCCTTTGATTCAAGCCTCAGCGGTCGGCGAAACAGATCAAGTCGCATCGCCAGATTGCGATTTGGCTTGCGATGAATATCTTGCTCAATGTGGTTGCAGTGATAGCTGGTGGGACGGTGGCGAAACCGACCTGCGACGGCGCCTGAAATCCAGTGGTATTACATTCGATAACAATCTGACCAATTTCTATTATGGTGTTGCTGGCGGAGGCGAGGAGCAAGAATTTCGCTATGCTGGTCATGGCGACTATCTCATGAATGCGGATCTCAAGAAGTTGGGAGGTCCTTCGGGCCTATTTTTGAAAATTCGAGCCGAGCATCGAATCGGTGAATCGATTGGTGAACCCGCTGGCTCGCTTCTCCCTCCTGTGCTTGCCTCGGATTTGCCAACACCAGAAACGCAGAACCTCTATTTGACCAATGTCCTTTTCACTCAGGAATTGTCAGAGAACTTTGCTGTTTTCGCCGGTAAGCTGGATACTCTTGATGGCGATATGAATGCCTTTGCTTCAGGCCGAGGGATTACGCAGTTTTCGAATTCGTCCTTCGTCATCACTCCGATTGGGTTAAGGACAATCGTTTATGCGACGTTAGGGACCGGTTTCGTCGTTTTAGATGAAGGTGAGCCGGTATTCACGTTTTTGGCGCTTAATGCTCGAGAGTCTATACGAACCTCGGGATTTGATGAGCTTTTTGCAGATGGTATTGTGTTGTCACCTGAATGGCGAGTTGCCACAGATTTTTTTCAATTGCCTGGCCATCAGATGTTTGGTGGAAGTTGGAGCAGTCGCAATTATGTCTCGCTAGATCAGGATCCGCGTATACTGCTCCCCAACGTTCCGATTGATCGGGCAGAAGATTCCTGGTCGTTGTACTGGAATATGGATCAGTACTTGGTAGTTGATCCTCGTCATCCGAAACGTGGATGGGGTGTGTTTGCCCGCGCGGGTATTGCCGATCCATCAACGAACCCGATTGAGAATTTTTTCAGTGCCGGATTGGGAGGAAACAGTCGCTTATTTGGGCGTGACGCCGATACTTTTGGTGTGGGTTGGTTTTATGCAGGTACAAGCAACGAGTTGACTCCTGCACTGGCGACCGCTTTGGGGGGCATCCGTGATTCGCAAGGTGGAGAAGTCTTTCATAATTTCGCAATGAATTCACGACTCTCGATCACTTGGGATGGTCAAGTTTTGTTGCCAGCCCGAGAGGAAATCGATTACACCTTGGTAACAGGGGTTCGTGCAAACCTCAGGTTCTAGAATCCGTGATCGATGCAGTGTGCTCTATTCGACTGGAAGCGTAAAGACAGGACAAGGTGCATTCTTCAGCACATTTTGAACGGTGCTTCCAGTTAGCATATCCCACAGAGAACGTTTGCCTGAAGTGACCATAACAATAAGATCTGCATTCACTTCTTTCGCATAGCCTGTTATTTCGGTCGAGGGAGTTCCTGTGCGGCTAACTTTCGCCCAAGTGATTTCACTGTCTGCGGGCAAGTCGATTTCAGGAAACTGATTTTCGTTTCCAACATACAGCAGGTGAACTTCTGGATTATCGATCGCAAGATTGTGTACCATCGTGCAAATTCGAGCGAGACCTGGGCGAGCAGAAGGTTGATGGTCGACCGCTAGAACCACTTTTCGTAGTGATGCTTGGCCGGTTGTCAGGTCAACACAACTTCGTGCTCCCTCAACAATAAACAAAGTGGGCAATCGCGTTTGTTGAGAAATTTTTAGCGAAGATGGCGGCTCAATGAGAAAGTTGTTGGTACCGCTGGTTCCCATGACCAGCAAATCAAAACTATCCATATTGTTGAGTTCAACAACCGCATTGACAGGGTTTGAGCCAATGGCAATTCGTTTATCGACTTGGATTCCAAGTTGTGCGCTGATATCACTTCTGCGCGAACCGGGCTCCATTTGTCCCCAGCGTTCGAGAGTCTCGCGAATTGCCGGGAATTCATGCCAATTCATCTCTTTGTGTTTGTCGGCCTCTACGTGCAGAATCGTCAGGTCGGCTTTGTTTTTTAGGGCGATAGCCAGGGCATGTGCAAAAGCGATTTCGCTTGTTTCGGAAAAATCTGTGGGATGAAGAATGGAGTAAGCGCGGCCTTGATAGAAGGACATTTTTCTTTTTCCTGATTTGAGTGCGTTGTGAAATGCAGCATAGTTCGAGCTAGGGACTATTGCAAATCTAACTTTAGTCCATCGCACGTATTCACGCGACGATCGATTTCTTTGAAGAGGTCACGTGTTCGTTTACCTCCGATTCCACCAAAAGCGGTTTCGAAAATACTGCTTGGAAGATTTTCAGGTAATTCACTGATCTCTGGCATGAAAGCGAGAGGATTCTCCGCATTCGCTATCTTAAGTTGAAGCATCTTGGCGGAAGCCTGGGACTTTGTTGCGACAACTGCCAAGCGGATACCGGACTTATTGGCGACCATATCTACGAACGAGAAACCCGAACCACCTGCTTGGGAGTCGGATAGTTCTTTGGCAATCCCAACAGCCAATGCACGTTGTTCGTCAGTCAAGACAGTCAGAGCAGCGCTTACGGCAAAATGTTTCGGCAAATCGCTTCGTTCATGTATCGTGATGCGTTGTCGAAGTGCGGCTCGTTGGTCTTTATACGAGGGGTCCAAATCACTCCAGCCTACACGAGCAACTTGGTCATCGCCCATAATCACTCCCAGAGCGAGTATGGCGGCCTTATTAGGTAGGATGGCATCGGTTCCGTGTGAGTTTTCTTCGGCGAAAGAAAAAGCCATTTGGATCATTTGCAAATAGGCTTCGTCGCCACTGGTAATCTGATCTGCATTGTCGAGTAGATGAAATCCCGTAGCGCGGGCTGCCATTTCCAGATTTGCAGGTACTCTTGTCGCTGTTCCCCAAGCAATGATGGCGACAGCTAGCGACGTTGCCAATATTGCGGCGAGGCGACTCTTGCGAAATCCTAGTCCTACTAGAGCCCCGAAGATAGAAA
>JBILTA010000704.1:0-3085 GCA_044371785.1 Pirellulaceae bacterium
GAGACCAGGGAACTTTCGTTGAATTGTCCCATTCGGATCTTTGGTGAGGATCTCGTGGAGATTTCCACCTTCAATGGCGGTAGGAAGAGCATCGCCTTGAATGCCAGCCCAATGACAAAAGGTTGGGAACCAATCGTAACCAACGACAGGCACATGACTCCAGGAATTTGAGGCAATTCCAGGTCCGCGCACCATAAACGGAACTCGCAAACCACCTTCCCAAACGCCTCCTTTACCTCCGCGCAAGCCATTCTTCTTATCACCACCACCCGCACCATTGTCGGACATGTAGATGACGTAGGTCGAATCTTGAAGTCCCAGCTGATCGATCGCTCTGAGCACTTCTCCCACGCCTCGATCTAGGTCCTCTGTGATGGCCGCGACAGTCACCGCTTTATCATTGCTTCCGTCCATCAATGCCTTGTACTTAGCCAATGCCGCTTGTGAAGCGTTCCCTGATGCGTGTAGGGCATTCCAAGATAACTGAATGAAGAAAGGTTTGTTCGCGCGTTTAGCACGTGACATAAAATCTGCAGCGCGATCTGCCATGCCAAAGATATCAACCGGATTTGGATCCTCGAACTTGAAAGCGTTCTCGTTTCCTGTATCTCCATCATGTTCGTCGTAGCCGTGTGCCTCAGGGCCACCACCGCCAATGTGCCACTTGCCATAGTGAGCTGTTGCGTAACCTGCTTTCCGCAGCAACTCGGCAATGGTCACCTC
This sequence comes from Pirellulaceae bacterium, assembly GCA_044371785.1. Classification (GTDB taxonomy): domain Bacteria; phylum Planctomycetota; class Planctomycetia; order Pirellulales; family Pirellulaceae; genus JAFLCP01. Next base: position 724 of record JBILTA010000704.1, read on the forward strand.
CTCATCAGCAATATTCTTGACTAGCTTTGGCTCTACTAGTTTCATACCTTCCACCGGAGGAGCCGCCTTTGTCCAATGCAACTGCGCTGGTGACTTACCCGTTTGCAGACTAATACGTGTTGGAGAACAAACGGGAGCTGGCGCATATCCTTGACTGAATCGCATGCCTTGCGAGGCGAGTTTCTCAAGGTTAGGTGTGCTGTAGAGTCTACTTTTCGATTCAGTGAAGTTTGGGTGCATTGCAACAGATGTACCATTCCAGCCCTGATCATCCGCAAGCATGAATACGATATTCGGACGATTGTCCGCTTGTAGGATTGCAGGCGCAATACATGCACAAATCACAATCGTCTTGAACCATATATCGATGATCTTCATTCGAACTTCCAATTCACTTCGAAGTGTTAGGAGTTATCACATAGGAATAAGAAACTTCACCGTTTCTTTGGGCGTCTCGATCACCCACAAACGTTCGGACGTAATCAACTCGAACTTGATCTGATTCAACACGTACGCGAACATAACCAGAACTTGGTTGGAAATCCCCCATCAGATAACCATACTCTGCAGCACTGCGAGTATTTCCCACCCGTGCATGGCTTGGCTGCGGGACTTCTTGATAAACGATTCCATCGAGTTCCTGCTTGGCGAAGAAATGGTCATGACCATGAAATACGACGGAAACTCGCGCATCAACCAGGAGTTGATGAATAGGCTTCCCCCAGTTCTTCCGATAAGTATCGAACTCATATTTTCCTTCGAGATTATTGCCCCCCCATTCCCACATTGTGGCAACTTCAGCTCCTCCGCGTTGGTTCTGGATGGTCCCGCCTACCAAATGATGAATGAATACAAATCGATACTTCGCTGGCTTCTTGAGTTCTTGCTTCAGCCATTGATATTGCTCCTCGCCAAGCGTCCAGTACCAATTGTTCATGCCTGACGCATCGTTAATGCTCGAGTCGACCGTATCGTTTGTGGAATTGCTTGGCCCACTCTTGCCTCCTCTTTGGCCTCCTCTTTGTCCTCCACCTCCACGCCGCTTTGAAGTCGTATAGCGATAGGGATCAAGCACGATAAATTGAGCATCGCCCCACATCCAAGCATAATAGTTTTCGGGTAGACCTATGTCCGCTTCTTTCTGTGTGTTTCCCGTGTAGAAAGCGTTCGGGGTTGGGTTAGGAAAAAAGGACTTGCGAGTGGTCGTTGCCCAGGTCATCGAGCCTCGACCAGCAGATTCTCCATCATGATTTCCAATGACAAAAAACAGTGGCGCCGAGCTACAAAGATGTGAAAGATAATAGCGTTGCGCCAGATACTGCGGATACGAGATTTCGGGTCTTACATACTTACCCGTCATGAATGTATCGCCCAATTCCAGATGAAAGTCTGGACTGGAAGCAAGAGCATTCAAAAGAGTTCTTGTATAGACCGTACCGCTTGAGTTTTCGTCCAGATGAGAATCTGCAGTTACCGAAAATGCAAAACTGCTTCCTGGAAGTCGTGCAGTGCGAAAACTGTGCTCAGAGCTTTCAAGAGAATCGCTGCCTTTAGTCCCTTTGAAAATCCATTGATAGATATACTTTGTGTCGGGTTTAAGTGATTCAATCACGACACTCTGTGGTTGTCCGTTTACCACCGCGATCTCTGGTGTAGTCTTCCAAGTCGCCTGATCTTCTGGGCGATAACGTACAGATCCTTGCCCATCCGAATACTGGAGAATTCGTAGTTCGATCGATGTATCGGTTGGTCTCCCCAACAAAACATCATACGGATGGTCGGGAATATCGTTGGCGGGTGGTGGCTTTTCATAGTTACCGAGTCGACTGCCACCGACCTGTCCCTGTACTCCTTTATCGCGACTTGGCTTTTCTTGGGCAAACGCGTTCGGAGCGCCAACACAGAAAGTAAACACCAAGATTTCACAAACTCGCTGCCAGCGCAAATCCATAACCCTGCCATCCCTCAGACTACAAAGGTGTACGAAACTCATAAGAAATCGGTTGCCTAAGGATTCCTTCCGCGTTGTCCGCGCGGAGGTTGTTCAGGAACGACGTTGTTTAGATTTGAAAAATCAATCCGCTTTTTGCCATCAGGTGCGGCGTTTACTTTATGTCGGAAGATAACCGTGTTATCTAGCTTGAGATCCTTGGTCCAAATGAACTTTGCACTTTCAAAGTCATGTTCAAAAAACGGAGGCTTGGGCCCAACTTGGGCATGGGTATATTCCGTTGCTCGCTCCCAAGCACTATCGTCGAAACTAGCCGAATACCAATTCTCTGGAATTGACTCATTCTCGACCGTTGGATTCTTGGTGTCGCCTTGGAGTGGCCCCCACGAGTATCTTTTGACCTTCCACTTC
>JBILTA010000140.1:0-9946 GCA_044371785.1 Pirellulaceae bacterium
CTGCGGAGAGCGAGAAGAGCGGCTTTGTCCAAACCATACAGACTTCGCTGATCGTAGCGGAACAAAAGAGACGTGGACAGAATGGTCGAAGTATCATTCGGCGAATGAACCGTAACGAGTTCGAAAACACATTGCGCGACTTACTCGACGTCCCATGGCTAGAAGTCAAGGAACTCCTTCCAGACGATGGGAGAGCTGATGGTTACACCAAATCGGCAGCTGCTTTGGATGTTTCCCCGGTTCTCTTGGCAAAGTATGCAGAGGCCATAGATGTTGCACTAAATGCGGCGGTTGCCAAATGGTCCGTCCCACCTGAAGTGGAACGCATCACACTTTTTGCAAACCAACAATACGACTACAAGGTGCTCATGAGTGGCGGCGATGCTGTCATGCTCACTCCTGACATGAAATATGACGACTCACGATTTCCTATGCCCTCTGCAACCAATGCAGACGGAAATTACCCTGGTGGTAAATGGTCGTTTGGGGGTAAGTATCCTGGCCTGGGAGACGCAGAAAGAGATGGAGCCTTCAATGAAGGCTCTACCGTAGGAATGACACGTACGTTTGGAGAGGCGTTCGCTGGACGATTCAATTATGCACCCGTCCACCCTGGACGATATCAAGTTGGCGTGTCGGCTTGGTCGTATTGGTGGGACAAAGGCGAAGTGAAACCTTCGCCCCGCTCGGGAGCCGTTGGAGTTTATTGTGGCAGCAAACTGCTTGGCTTTGTTGATGCTCTAAGCTTAAAGCCCACTTATTCAGAACTACAGGTCGATCTCTCTCCGACAAATGAAAACCATTTGCGAGCCGCAGGAGCTTCCTTCCTTGATGCGCATGTGTATTTTTCACAAGGACAAATCAAAGCGTACTCGGGAGCTGGCGTAGCAATCGATAAACTGACGATCACAGGACCATTGTACGACGAGTGGCCTCCCCCAAGTCATCGTCGACTTTTTGGCAATCTCCCGGTTGTCCCGTTCTCCAAATTGCCTTCCGATATGCCCAAACCCGAACGACCAACTAAGTTTCGGGAAGCACGTGGAGCCATCAATGGACCGGGGCGCCTCGTTCCGGGTGCCACACACTCCGACGAACCTTACGTTGATATTCGACGTCTATTGTCAAGTTTTTTGCCGCGGGCTTTTCGACGCCCTGTTTCCGAATCAGAAATTGATCGCTATGCGACCATTGCCGATATGCGATTGAAGAATGGTACATGCTTTGAAGAAGCTATGCTCGATTGCTACCGCATTGCTCTGGTTAGCCCTGATTTCCTTTTCCTCCATGAGAAGGTTGGTGAATTGGATGGCTTTGCAATCGCTACTCGACTCTCGTATGGATTATGGAATTCCTGTCCTGATGATTTACTTCTCAAGGCAGCTCAAACCGGGGAACTTCAGACGTCTGCAAACTTACGATCCGCAGTTGACCGGATGCTAAATGATCCCAAAGCGGACCGATTCTTCCAAGACTTTCCTGATCAATGGCTCGACTTGCGTGACTTTGATCTCACTAGCCCTGACAAACAACTGTACCCTGAGTTTCAACCGAATCTCGAAGATGCGATTCGTCGTGAACCTCGCGAGTTCTTCAAACATGCAGTGTTACATAAGTTACCGGTATCACAGCTGTGGGCAACGCCAATCAACCTGGTGAACCAACGCTTGGCAGAACATTATGGGATAGAAAATGTCGAGGGGACACGATTTCGGCGGGTCGATGTCGATCAATCTCAAAACCCTCGTGGCGGTTTTTTAACAATGGCGGCGATATGCAAGGTGACCGCCAATGGCTCAACAACGAGTCCCGTCAAGCGAGGCGCCTGGGTGCGAAAGAAAATCTATGGACAACCACCGCAACCACCACCGCCCAACATCTCCGCTATTGAACCAGACTTAAAGGGTACCACAACCATTCGCGAGCAACTTGCCCAACATCGCGAAGATCCCACCTGTGCAAGCTGCCACGCTATTTTTGATCCCCCTGGCTTTGCCATGGAAGCGTACGATGTCATTGGTGGTTTACGAGCAAATTACCGAGCAACAGAGGGAACGAAGGCTCCTGATGTTAACAAGATCTTTCGAGCTTACTTAACTCCTGAAGGGGAATTCAAGAACCACTACCACTTTCGCGATGGCCAGCCTGTTGATTCCAGCGGCGAACTGCTCGACGGGAGAAATTTCCAGACATTTCGCGACTACCAGGCAGTGCTTCTGACTGACACGCCTATTCTATCTCGAAACCTAGCCAACCAATTGGTAATGTACTTAACGGGCTCTCCCGTCGACTTTGCTGATCGGCAAGCGGTTGAAGAGATTATGCAACGTTCCGGAGGAACAAACCCAAACCTTTACGAATTGTTGCATCAAATTGTACAGAGTCCTTTGTTTTTGAACAAATAGAGCATTTCTGATTTTGTGTCACCAGGTAGATCTTCAAGGAACACCACAATGCCCCTTCCCCGACGGACTTTTCTACGTGGTGCAGGAATTGCGATGGCACTACCAATGCTCGATGCCATGGTGCCCACGTTCCGGCGAACCACTGAAGGTGCAACCGATCCTTCCTTGCCTCCACGACGAATGATCGCCATTCAAACCAATATGGGCATATTGTCTCAGCACTTTTTCCCAAAGTCATCTGGTCTGGATTTCGAATCGACCGCATACCTCGACCTTCTCAAAGACTTTCGAAGTAAACTCACTCTATTCAGCGGTGTTTCACATCCTGATGTCGATGGCGCCCATGAAGCAGAACGCTCGTTTCTTTCTGCTGCTCCACACCCGGGCGGTGCAGGCTTCAAAAATTCGATTTCACTGGATCAATTCGCTGCAGAACAACTTGGCCCGATCACTCGATATCCGACGTTTGTCTTAGATGTGAACGCCGAAAGCACTCAAGGTATGTCTTTCTCAAGAAGCGGTGTAAAGGTTCCCTCCGAGAAGAGTCCAGCAAAACTCTATGCCAATATGTTCTTGCAAGGAAAACCGAACGAAATCGATGCCCGAATCGCAGATCTCCAGCGTGGTCGAAGTTCACTTGATTTTGTTTCTGACGATGCAAAACGATTAGCAAACAGCGTTGGAGCAGCCGATCGAGAAAGATTGGACCAATACTACTCCGCCGTTCGAGAATACGAACGGCAACTCCAGTTGGGTCAAGAGTGGGAGCGAAAACCCAAACCTACCACAGCAACCCCCGAACCAACGGACATCTCAGAAAACAAAAAACTGATCGACAAAATTCGATTGATGTTACAAATCGCGAAATTGGCTTTCGAATCGGATAGCACACGTGTTGTCAGCTTATTCATCAACACCTTCAGTATTGTCGCCGATCTTCCAGGAGTAAAAGATGAAACTCATAGCATCACGCATCACGGCGGTAGACAAGAAGCCTTAGACCAACTCTTTATCATCGAGAGTGCACAGTTTAAGGTCTTATCAGAATTTTTATCCGAACTGGAGCAAGTGAAAGAAGGAAATGGATCATTACTCGACCGAACCATGGTTCTTTACGGTGCTCCCATGGGGAATGCGGCCAGCCATGACAACAGAAATTTGCCGATATTGCTCGTGGGTGGCGGGTTTAAACATGCGGGGCATCTATCATTCGATACCCAGCGAAATTACCCACTCCCCAACCTCTATGTGAGCATGTTACAAAAACTGGGACTTCCAATCGACCAGTTCGCCTCAAGCACGGGTACAATGCGGGGGATGGAGATCTGACGGCTCACTTTCTTACTGGAGTCTAATCAGCGATGCAAGAAGAAATCCGCATTATCGACCCTGCCATTGCGGAGTCATTTTTCGAGCGATTCCGACTCTATTTCGATATCGGCTTGCATTTGGTGTTACTGGCTGCCGCCCTGAGTCCATTTGTGATTCTGTATCGAAATCGCAAGACACCCGTGAGCCGCCGTGATCTTTACTGGTTAATTGGTGCGATGATTACTCTCCCTAACGCAGCAGTCTATTCCACCCAGTTTTATCTCCCTACGCCGCCCCATTTGTACGGGGATATACCGTTTTGTGTTTTGTGGTCTTGTTAATCTCGATGTTCATCGTCGCTTGTCGATTGCAACAGCAATCGACAGGACCCTACGCCCTAACCACCCTCTGCTCACTAGCTCTCTTGGGATTTCTCATGGGCTTAACGCTGCCTGCTGTACGATCTGCCAGAGAAGCAGCCCGTCGAATGTGTTGCTCAATCAATCTCAAAACAATTTGCCCTCGGAATTAACATTCGCTCGAGATTTGGCAAAGATCCATTCAACCTACAGACAAGTAACTCAGCTAAGTTTTCGGGGGTGCCTAATCTCCGAAGTCGTAGAGATTTCTGCAAAGCACATCTTGCCAAGCGAATTAGGCTTGATGTTTTTTACCTTTCACATAGGAGCTAAACCATAGATCATTCCACTGTTTCGACAAAAGACGCGTACTGTCTACTGCTAGAGGAGCAACTTCACAGCAAGCTGAGTGTTACGGCATTAGGTCCTCAAACTTGAGATCAGACATATTGCCGTGAACTCTGTTGCTACATCCTCCACAATTACTCATCAGGAAAAAAATTCGGCGAGGCTATAAAGCATTCTTCGGCTATTGAAAACAACCTCCAATAGCACGTTGATTTCACGTTCGATGAAGACCAAAGCCGAATCCAAAAGGACATACCGAGGCGACCGCTAGTATTCTGCGTCCCAGTGTTTTGCGTGTCATAAAAAAACGGCCAAAGTAGGAGTCAATAACGGACGATTCCAAGCGAGCTGTGACAAAAGTTATCCTGAGTAGAGCCTATCAGGATAACAGCTCATGGTGCAACCTCTCAGCTTTTTCAATAGTGATAAACTTAATGATGTAGTATTGGTTGCAAGGTTACGTGATATCTTGGAAAGACTTCCCGGACATCGTGAGCGTGAGGCATCAAAACAAGTCACACGCGGCGAGTCTGCAACGAAAGGCGAGCTTTATAGGCTGTTGTAAAATCGATGATTGGCAAGCCATCCAAACTGCCAACGGGATATTGCCTCGACCCGCCCATAAGAACTCAGCGGGTAAGAGAATCTAAAGCGACGAAAGCGAAAGTAAACTCATAGCCAAATCAAGATATCGTTGACCGAACGCTCACGTTTGCTCGCCAAAACAAGTCTATCATGCGTTAGCATGAGTCTCTGGGGACAGCTTTAATGCACGCCACTTAGTGTGACATCTATGGAAAGAGGGTAGGTGGAAGCGGTTGTATTGGTTGTACTGAGGGGCAGCTTTACAAAATTAGGAAGTCTTTGGACATTGCCAGATAACACAAATTAACAAGCTATCCTTCATTTGCAGTGTGTGGCATAAAAAAACCTAGACGTAGGCCCCGTGAGGGTGCAACATACAAACTGCGATTATTGACTCGAGTCCGCTGTTAAAAAAGTTATGGCGTTTTCAAATTTCAAAACAAGACGTTCGACGAGCCATGCTCGATGGGGTGCGGCGGCTGTAGAATTTGCCGTCGTATCGCCGTTACTTTTTCTATTGCTTGCCGGCATAATGGAATTTGGTCAGGCATTTCGTATCCAACATGCCCTGACAACCGCAACTCGACGCGCTGCTCGTGTGGCAGTCGTGTCAGGTGGCTCCAATAGCGTGATCATACAAAAGACCCGCCAGAACTGCGCAGATATTTTGGGGGTCAAAGGCAGTGATGTGTTGGTTGACATTTACGTGAATGGCGTAAAAAACGGCGACTTGACTCAATCAGCCAAGGGAGCGGAGGTCAAAGTGACTGTTCAAATTCCCTATTCTAAATGCGCTGTGGGTTTTTTTTCCCAAATGTTTGCGAATACCAATTTAAAGTCTTCCTGCATATTCGAACGCGAGTAATTCACGCATGACGAGAGCAACCAAGATGATTGAGCGTCTACGACGTAAAGGCACGATGGTTGTCCTACTTGCTTTTTCGCTCGTAATTATCGCAGGTTTTCTCGCATTTTCAATCGACTGGGGACATATCACTTTAACCGAAAGTGAACTTCAGAATGCGGCTGACGCCGGGGCACTCTCCGCAGCACGTGCGTTAAGCGAAGATCGGGAGGTGATCATCCAGACGGCAAAGTACTGGGCAGCTAAGAATTTTGCCGCTGGTAAGGCTACTGCAGTTATGGACGCTGACATCGAAATCGGTCGTTGGGACAAAGATACTGCAACTTTTACCGTAATCGCGCCGGACTCCTCTGAAACTCCCGATGCTGTCAGGGTTACCTGCCGGCGAGATTCTGTAAGTGGCGATCCATTGCCTCTTTTCTTTGGATCCCTTATTGGAACTACGAGCGCGAACTTAACCGTATCTTCTATTGCGCAAAATGAAGGTGGATCATGCGGAGGCATTATGGCTCTAGAAAAGATTTATCTAAACGATAGGCAGGTTGGGCGCGCTTCATACACAGATAGCTATGACTCAAGAAAAGGTACTTACCATTCTCAGGCTCATGGCCAAAACGGTGATATTTGCACTAATGGTCACTTGACGCTCAATGGAAACTCTTATGTCAACGGTGATGCAAGATGGTGGGAACAAGCCAAAAGCCCCAAAGCCACTCAGTCTCAAGTCTCGGGGAAACTGGAAAGCTTCGTGGAAGAAATCGACTTTCCTGTTACTAATCCTGGAAGTGCCGCGTCGATTAATGACAACCTCAAAATCCCGGTGAGCCAAAAGGGCATTAATCCCTTCAAAAATGGTGCTTTCACCCTTAGCGGTCCAGGGGATTCCGTTACACTCTCGCCCGGTACCTACTATTTCTCAACGATGACAGTGGGCGGCGGTTCAGAGATTATTGTTACCGGTCCAACAAGCATCTACATCCAAGGAACGGTTGATCTTAAATTTGGGGCAATCAACAATACAACCAAAATACCAATCAATCTGCAACTTTATCCCATGGGTGCTGACACCTATTTCTACCTTCCCTTTTTTGGTGAGCTACACGCCTGCATCTATTCGACAACAGCACACATCTATTTGGATGAAAAGTCCCAGCCGGTAAACCTCGAATTTTTCGGCAAGATGGTCGGTCAAAAAATTAGAGTTTGGGACACGGCATTGCACGTCGACGAGTCCGTCTCCTTCGGTGCACTTAAATCCGGAGGTGAGCAAATTGGAAAATCTGGCAGCAAACTTGTGCAGTAAGTCTAAGACGCTTTGCCCAATCACTCACGGAAAGTCTAGGGCTAGTACGATATGATTTACTCAGATCGTAAACGAACATGCTCACTCGCAACGGCTGGAATTCTAATCAGCACGTTTGCGGCAGCGATATACAGGATGCCATCCGGTCCAAGCGGCCGTAACCTGCCGAGTGCCTACGTCGGAAAACCAGTCGTCGACTTAGGGAATCTGGAGATTGGAGATACTCGCGAGATTGAATTCCAGATTCAAAATAAGGGCAATCAAAGATTAGTGATCAATCGTCTAGAAGGCCCCTGCGGATGTGATCATGCCGTGAATCTTACGACTATAATACCTCCCAATGGCGAAGACAGATTAACCGTGGCCATCGATACACGCCATGCGGTTGGCGTCACTGAACATTCGGCTCATTTCACAACGAACGATCCTAGCCAACCCCGCTTAACGCTTACGGTACGTGCTATCGTTACTGCTGCAACTTGCGAAGAAGATTATGACATTCCCGTAGAAGATCGGAACTTGTCTATCCTAATTCCAAATTGAAAGTTTAGCGAATACTCGCATTCACAGAACCACAAAGAAGCATGTAGGGAAGCTGTTGATCGAGATTATAAACGCCTTACCTCGCCCTTCTGCCAAAGGGAACTTATCACTTAACTAACAAGATGGTCGCAAATTAGTCGTAAATGCTCAGGCCATCCGACAGATGTACGATCGACTTGTGAGCAATAAGCGAGCAACCAATTCAGGTTCTTTGTACTCGCTTGTCAATAGTGCAAGGCTTCATATAGCGGATCATTTACCTGGTTGCGTGATCTCATCGAGAGCCAGCCTGGACTTCTCACCGCAAGCCTTTCAACCAAGCTAAACGCGGCGAGAATGGAACTGGTAACGCGATTGACGATTTATTGCCAGTTCGATGATTAGCAAGCCACCCGAACCGCCAACAGGATATTGACTGTTTTGTTTAGAAGAATTACGCCGAAAAGAGGTTTTCAAGCACAAAAGCCAAAGTAGGCTCTAAGCAAAATCAAGATGTCGATAACCGAACGCTCTCAGTTGGCGTATCACAGTGATCTCCTATATCGAGCAACAACACCTGAAGGATAACGATCGTTCAGAATTAACGGGACTAGTGAAACTAGTTGGGTACGCGTTTTGAAGAGACTTTCCGCAGACACCTCTTCTAGTGAACCTCGGTTCAGAAACGGTACAGGAGGTCAATACAAATCGTATTCGACATTGGGCCATTCAAAACGCAATAAGAACCATCTGTTTCTTTCGCGCCTAGATAGCGATGATAAGTTGATTCCTAGTCGAGTAAAGTTCATCGAAACTTATGGGTGTCAATCCGATGTGGACCGAACGAAGCGATGTAAACCTTGACACTTCCAATTGGGCGATTAAGCCAGAAAACGAAACGGTAAAAACACGCTTTAGAACTCGCGGAATGTTGGTTCATCTTTCCATGCCGGTGGAACTCAAGCCGCGATGGCCGACGGCTCTGTCCGGCTCTTGAGTGAAACCATTGCCCCGGAAATTCTGCGACAATTGATCTTGGGAGGAGCAGTAAAATGAGGAAACAGACTACTGATTTGATAATGGCCCATTGATTGTCGCTTTAAAAAAAACATACCCGATCGTTTTGGGAAATGTTCTCGGTTATATTCGCATGGACTTTTGCCTTCCCCATCCCTACCCGCCAACTTCGAACGATTCATCTCCCTTATGAAAATCACTGGAATCGAAACGCTCGTTTGCCATGCGCGCATGCGCAATTGGATCTTCGTTAAAGTGCTCACCGACCAACCGGGCCTTTATGGTTGGGGCGAAGCAACCCTGGAATGGCATACACGCAGCATCATTGGTGCTATCGAAGATCTTTCCCAATTACTCATCGGCGAAGATCCGACGCGAGTCGAGTATCTATGGCAGATGATGTGGAGACAACATTTTTGGCATGGCAATGGTATCGTTCGTGCCACAGCTATTGCGGGAATCGATTTAGCTTTATGGGACATTTTAGGGAAAGCACTGGGAGTTCCCTGCCATAAACTTTGGGGTGGTCCCGTCCGCGATTCCATTCGACTTTATTGCCATCTCGGTGGTGGCGATATGAAGAGCTTCTATGAGACACCCGTTGATAATGCGAAACGCTTCGGAGAGTTGGCCCAACATGCGGTTGCCGAGGGATTCTCCGCCTTCAAGTCGATGGCCGTGCCACCCACCATGCCCATCGAAGGTCTGAAGCCGATCAAGTCCGCTGAAGCCTGTGTGGCTGCCATGCGTGAAGCGGTCGGTGATAACATCGACATCATGGTCGATTGCCATGCTCGCCCTTCCCCTGCCATGGGAATGCAATTTGCCAAAGCACTGGAACCGTACGGACTCTATTTTCTCGAAGAACCTTGTTGGCCTGAGAGTATTGACGGCTTAGCGGCCATTAATGCAGCGGTATCCACACCCATCGCGACAGGCGAACGAGTAACACATTTGGCAGCGTTCCGAGATCTATTTTCGGCCCGCGGCTGTGAAATTTGCCAAATGGACATCACACACTGCGGCGGATTCACCGAAGCACGACGTGTGGCCGCTTTAGCTGAAGCACATCGCATCGCTCTTGCCCCTCACAATCCACAAGGCCCCGTCAGTACGGCTGCTTCCATAGAATTCGGCTTTTCTCAACCCAGTTATATCATCTGTGAATCGGTACACAGTGATGTCCCCTGGCGAAACGAGGTTGTCCAAGAAGGCTTTCAATTGGATAAAG
>JBILTA010000705.1:0-3081 GCA_044371785.1 Pirellulaceae bacterium
CCATGCGATCCGGCAGTAGAGCGAATAAAGGAAGTGGGACCGACGTTCGTCAGGGCCCTAGTTTAATCAACTTTCTGGTGATTAGGGACCGTAGACCCTGCAGATGGACCCTTTTGAGGGGGCTTAGGTGGGAAAAGTGCCGCGATTGCGGTTAAAAAAAGTTCCGCAGCGAGAGTGACCAAACGGTACCAAATAGCGACGGCCAAAGCCATTGGACCGCCGATGAGCGGTTCGAGTGAGAGCATGAGAACAAGTTCGCGGACCCCTGCTCCACCGGGCATGAACGAAACAAATCCCAGCACGGCCGCCAAACAGGCGGTACCAATACATCCCACGATAAGCAGAGGACTCCAGTTGTCGGCCAAATTGGTGGCTGGAAGCGCCTTGAGCGTGAAGAAGAGCGCCAAGCCTGTTAGGCAAAGGGCTGGACCAAGTGTATACCAACCGAAAAAGAAATGAGACCAGTTGAGTGGACGAATTCCGGTTTGTTCATGGGTGGATAATTTTTTTCGCAGCAAGAATCGGAGGGCGATGTTGAATACCGGGGGAATCGTTGGAGTAATCGCAATCAAAAACGCGGCGACAGCGAGCCAAACCATATGAGGCTCGGGTTTATAGATCAGAAAGAAACTACCCGATAAGGCTGCGGCAATGCCTATGGTTCCCAGTGTTTCCATAAAGACAGAGACGGTACATGGAATGATCTCGCCTCCAAAGGGACGTAACATACCAACGCGAACCACGAGTACGAGAGCTTTGCCGGGAACATATTTTGCCATTTGTCCGAACATGAAGATTCGATGTGTGGGCCAATAAGGAACGGGTTGCTGAAAGAAGTGAAGCGTTCGATACCAGTAGAAGCCAATCGTGGTCATCGTGATGGCGTAACAACCAATGGCGACCAACAATGGCAGCGGTTCGATGCGCCAATAGTTTTTGCTTTGTTGTTGGAGCTGCGTGATGAATTGCTGAATCTCGGGTCGAGACTCAGGGGGGGACCTAGAAAGCTGTTCTTCGAGTGTCGAAATTTGTCGATCCAGCGCGGCTTGTTGAACGTACAGTTCGGATACAGCGCGGCGAACGACTTGCACCAATCCAATCAGGATGGCGAGGGTGATTCCCCACTGGATAAATTTCCACCACAACGGTTTGGGTTTGCTTCGATGATTGGGTTCCATGCCAATGTCCTACAGCAAGGTAAATTCGAGTACAATCCCTAGTCGAAATGTTGTTTCGAGCGAGAGCGTGTTTCGGGCGTAAAATACGCCCGCTTTTCGCATAAGAAACTTTATTGAATCGAACTATCGAACAATTGAGAGAAATCTATGACCAGGATGGTTTCCTTTGGAGCGTTGATCGCCATCATCGTGGTGATTGGCTTGCTATTCTACAAGGTCATGATTGGGTTCTTTGTGCCCATCTTTTTGGCGGCCGTCTTGTGCGTCGTGTTTCGACCTTTGCATCGCGCTGTTCTTGAACGACTTGGACAACGAGAGCGAACAGCTGCAGCCGTCACAACGGCTTTAATTCTTCTGAGCGTGCTGTTGCCAGCAGGCTTGATTATTGCCGCCGCCGCCGTTCAGGGGGCAAGTTTGATTTCAGATGTGAACTCGGCCTCGATCAATTTGGCATTCCAAAGGGTCCGTACAACTCTGGGACTCAATATTGATCATTTGTACGAGATCCGCAAATGTCAAAAAGAATTTGATCAATTGTTGACGGTGACCAATGACAACATGCAGCCCAATCAGCGCAAAGAGCGAACGGCATTAGCATGCGGGCATTTGGATACCGATCTGACGACGTTAGCGGAAGCGATGAAAACGCTTAATCGCGAAGGAGTCGACGAACGCTTGAAAGACATTGATGAGCTGAAAGAGCAGCTGGTCAACGTTCGCGACATGAGCCCTGAAGATGTCGATTTTGCAGCCACCGTTTTGACTGCTGTGGCCAAATTCAAAAGCATTAAGTTGGATATGTTGGGAGGAACTTATGTTGCCTGGCTAAAGGAAGCCGCGAATCCGACGGCTGCCGATATCGAGAGCTTGACGCAACAAGGTATCGATTACATACGTCCCAAGTTGGTTTCTATAACGGGGGCAACGGGCGTGGCCGTGGTGAAGCTGGCGATCGGCACGGGCATTATGATCGTTGCCATCTTCTTCTTTTTGTATGACGGCCCGGGCATGGTTAGCACCATCATGAAGTTAAGTCCGCTCGATGATCGGTATGAGCAAGAGTTGTTGCTCGAATTTGATCGTATCAGTCGCGCTGTTGTATTGGCTACTATTTTTTCTGCTTTAGCTCAGGGGGCTGTGGCGGGGGTTGGTTATTATTTCGCAGGCTTGCCTTCTTTGGTATTGTTGACGTTGCTAACGACGGTCTTTGCCTTGGTTCCAATTTTTGGACCAGCTACGGTTTGGGTTCCCGTTTGTTTGTATTTAGCGATTTACGAACAGAACTTTTGGGCAGCCGGTTTACTGGCCGGTTGGGGCGTGTTGGTCGTTGGTACCATCGATAACCTTGTCAAGGCATTTGTCTTGCATGGTCAATCACAGTTGCATCCATTGCTGGCCTTGATGAGCATCATCGGTGGTGTGCAAGCGTTGGGGCCAATTGGAATTGTGGTGGGGCCGATGGTTGTCGCCATGTTACAAACACTGCTTGGAATCTTGCGGCGTGAATTGACGAACCTCGAGACCGCAGCGGCCGCTCCAGCAGAAGGTGGAGGCGAAACGGGGGTGATGAGTGTGCTTGCGGGCAAGATACGTAAACGAGGTGTGGTCACCAATGATGAGTCGGCTGGAGCTGATACCAAAACCCCAAGTACAGAATCTGGCGACAAAAATGAGCCCAATCCAACGAGCGATGCTCCCATTAAACCCAAAATCGAAGAGTGACGTGGAGCGCGAAGCGTGTTCGAAAATGACCGCCCAAAAAATTTGAGCTACCGGTAGAGTGAAGCGATGCCTGAGTTGCCTGAAGTCGAGACAATGTGTCGTGGTCTGCATCCCATTATTGGCATGCAGATCGAGTCGGCTGTTTGTCCCAAGATCTCAGTAAAACCATGCGGAATGTACC
>JBILTA010000141.1:0-9918 GCA_044371785.1 Pirellulaceae bacterium
TCCGCTGGCGCTGCGGTTACGGGTTAAACGAGCTCCTCTCTACTCACACCTTACAATTCTCGACTCACTCGCGCAGTGTAACCCTAACCTCCGCTGGCGCTGCGGTTACGGGTTAAACGAGATAGCAGCCACGAATTACCAACCGATGCTTTGTGGCTGGAAGACGGGGCGAGTGGGAACGGGATGGAAGCGAGATACCTCTGGAGGCTTCGACTCGTGATCCCCCTTGAGCCAAGGAAGGGCGAGCGATTCTCGCGGTTGCAGTCCAGTTCGTTCTGAATCGCAACTACCGTCCGTAGCACAACTACATTCATCACCATAATGTTCCAAGCGTTTGCCCAATAACCCCATTCGGGCTGAACCCCCAGAAGGCAAACCGCTCATCGTTGCTAACCCAGGTCGAGGCGCAAACCGAGGAGGGGGGCCACCGCGGGTCCCGACACATCCGCTTGAAGCCAAGACCCAAACCGCCAAACCCATCCCCCACAGAAGAACGGAACGGGGAGAAGTTGCGGCACTCGAAGCCCTAAAAGGAGCCGAGTCATTCGACGAAGCGAGGTCCGCATTTGGTGTCACTCCAAACGCTTGCCGCAGGCTGAGCCTCGCCAAAACTAGATGAATGAAATAAACTTGGTTCATCATACATCCCGTTATCGCCTTTAACGCATAGGCAACTTAAGCAAAACATGGCGACTTTAACGACTGCGCATCATAAAACGAATCCAGCCACGCACCCGCTGACCGGCAACTGGCGGCCACTGAAGATCGGCGGCGTAACACTCGGATTCCCGGTCGTGCAAGCGGCCCTGTCGGGCTACAGCGATTGGCCCATGCGTTTGCTAGCACGCCGGTTTGGGGCGTCGTATTCTTTGTGCGAAGTGATGTTGGACCAATTTCTGGTGTCACTCCGCGAGCGGCAACGCAATCGCCACTTTCTTTATAACTCTGCGGAAGAACAGCCTGTGGCAGGGCAACTGATGGGAGCCGAGCCAGAGCAATTTGCTCAGGGGGCCCAGAAGTTGGTGGAAGCAGGGTTTGCGGTCATTGACATCAACTTTGGCTGCCCCGTTCGCAAAGTCGTTGGGCGTTGCCGGGGTGGCTATCATTTGAGCCAACCGGAAGTGGCTTTGGAAATTGTGCACCGGACCCGGGACATTGTTCCGAGCGAGGTTCCAGTGACATTAAAGATGCGGCGGGGCATGGATGACACGCCCGAAAGCCGCGACAACTTCTATCAGATTCTGGATGGTGCATTTGCGTATGGAGTATCCGCGATCACCGTACACGGGCGAACGGTAGAACAGAAGTACAAAGGACCAAGTCGCTGGGAGTTTTTGCGTGAAGTGAAGCAGCATGTTGGGGACCGGACGATTTTGGGTTCGGGCGACCTCTTCACCGCCGCAGACTGCTGGCGAATGATCGAACAAACAGGGATCGACGGGGTAACGGTCGCTCGCGGCTGCATTGGCAACCCTTGGATCTTCTCCCAAACGCGGGCATTGGCCGATGGGCAACCACTGCCTGCTCCGCCGTCGACCCATGAGCAAGCGGAAGTCATGAAGGAGCATTGGGACTTAGCCGAACAGCTTTACGGCACGGAGCGCGTGGGGGTGATGATGCGCAAGTTCGGCATCAAATATTCGGCCAGCCATCCCGAGTACATCGCGGTCCGGACCGATTTCGCCAAAATCAAGGACCGAGCTGATTGGTATGCGGTGTTGGAAAAACACTACAGCGAAGAGCGTCCGGGCGTTTACCCCCCTCCTGAAGTACATCGCGTCCAAGGTTCGACATGTGCCGACAGTTGTGAAGAAGGGGAGTAGTCAAAAGAGGCCTCGGATATTTTCCCGGAAAAAGATGCTTTATCGGGTAGTGGTAGTTAGAATAAAAAACGTCTGTACTGAGATCTCGTCCGATACACGCTTATCATTCTGGCCAGTTTTGGCGCATTGAGGTTGTGGAACCCGTATGATGGAAACTGCGATTCGCCGCGCGTACGATCGATTACTGAAGCATTCGCGAGCTTGCACTTTTGGCATGGCCATTGCAATGAGCGGTGCGTTTGTATTGCCCACAGCGCCAGTCGCATACGGGCAAAACTATGAATCGATTCCATTTTCTGCTGAGATGGCGCAAGACCCTGCCCGCAAAGCCGCCAGCGATTCGAAGAAGTCATTACTAACAGGCAGCTCGACCGAATACGCTGGAGATGCAGGACAAAAAGCAGCTCAGTATTATTCGGGCTTTCTTGTTCCCGCGCTCACCAATCCTGCATTTGCAGAGCGCGCTCGCAAAGAGATTTTCACCGATATCAAAACTGCAAAGTCGCAAGAGATGCGCGACTTGATTATTCGCGCCGTTGAAGGTCCGCTGAAATCTGTTGTTGATAACGCAGCTTTAGCTCCGAGCAGCCGCGTGGCTGCCATGATTTTGTTGGGTGAACTGGATACCGAACAAGCCGATTTCGCTGACAATATACCACCCAAACCTTATCGAAACAACATTGCCTTCTTTCGCACTCAGCTCAAGAAACCGAATCAATCCGATGGATTGTTGGCAGCCGCTCTAGTGGGCCTAAATCGACAGATTCGTTATTCATCGTACACTTGGCAACCAGCTGCCAAAGATGCGATTGCTGACGATTTGAAGAGTATGCTCAATGCGCCGAAACCTTTTGCGCGATCGGCTGAAGTACATGCCTATATGCAACGTATGGTTGTGGAAGGCTTGTCATACTTTAACAGCAGCAAACACCCAGAGATCATCAATCAATTGGTGACGATGCTGGCAGATGAAAAACAATCGACCTTATTGCGAGTTGCGATCAGCCGAGCTTTGCCTCGTTGGCCTTTGGATAGTTTGTCCGCAGATCAACGCAAACAAGTTTTGGCTGGCGAGGTCCAACTCGTTCGCTCAGAACTAGCTAAGTGGTTCGAGCAAGCTCGGGATCCTCGTAAGAGCAGTGCTGCTGGCATGGGTGGCATGGGTGGCATGGGCCCGATGGGAATGGGTGGCTTAGGTGGTGGTGGTGACGATGGCATGGAAGGCCTAATCGGCGGTCCAACCGGTGGGCGTGGTGCCGGAGGCGGTATCGGTGCACCCATGGGAGGTGGCGGTCTTGGTGGACCTGCTGGCGGTGCCGGCAGCAGCAATAAAGACAAGAACCTAGCTGAAACACAAGATCGTGCAACCAACGCGGCTCGTCGACGACTCTATACCATTCTCGAAAGTGTTTACGTCGGCTTGGATGGCAAAGCGTTTGCTCTAGATCGACGACCTGTAGGTAAAGGCTTGGACGGTTACTATCCTGAAAACGATGCGTTAGCAGAACCAACCAAAAAGGTCTTAGCAGAAATTGATGCGTTGTACGATGCACTCGGCGATAAGAGCGTGACCGATATGAGCTCTCTCGCCAATACGCTGGAAAGCCCTATCGACAAGTTCAACGTAGTCGCTGATTCCGTTCCTGGAATGGAAATCTACAAGAAGGAAGAGACCAAGAAGCCAGCCGATGCCGAAGTGGCAGACGCTGCGACTCCAGATGGTGCAGCACCTGGTACTCCAGCGGACGCCTCGGCGCCTAACCCAACCGCACCTAATCCAGCAGCACCAGCGACTCCCGATCCGGCCGGTGCCGCTGCTCCTGGTAATCCTGATCCAGCAGGCGCGGCCGCTCCTGGTACTCCCGATGCAGCAGGTGCTGGTGCACCTGCCGGCGGCGGAAACTAACAAGCTGTTCTCAATGAACCAGGAACAGGGTTGCGGACGAAGTCATTACCAACGCAACATTTCTTTCATCGCTTGAATGCTACTTGGCAAATCGTGCAGCAGGCTCCAACCTGCTGCAGCCAATATCAAAGCGCCGGTTGCCAATAACATCCAACCTGATGCACGATCTTCTGCAGGAAGCTGGCGTATCTTGCTAGCGATCGCGCGTTCCAATTCAAACCAAGCTCGCCAATCTTGCCGCTCACCCGCAGCGACTATTTGCGCGACAGTTCTATTGCCCGACATCTCCAAGCAAAGGTTGAGGCCTTTATTGGGAAGCTGCAACACATCGCCGGTCCAGGTTGCTTTGGAGTCCTGGCTTTGAGCCACATCGAACAGCGACTCCCGCAGCCGCGTTTCACTCAGACCATAAACGATCAAGCGTCGACGGGCAGTAAGAATCCATAGGCCACAGCAAAGGGTATAGAACAAAATCAAAATACCCCACACGCCGGAACCGAGTGTCACGGCTGCTTGCTGTGGAAAAAAGAGTTCCATTGGGCCGATCATAACCAGCCCCAAAAGTCCGATCGCAAGCGTGGCGGTATCTTTGGCACCCGTCGTCACAAACGGATGGGGCCTAAGGCGAATGGTACCAATCAGCAATAAATAAAGTGCTAACGGACCCACGGCGAGAGCCAAATAAAACCCTTCCATGCCCCATCCTCACTCTAAATCTCGGGTCTTGCCACGAACTCAATCATCGACCGATTGGTCCTAGTGAGCATATCAAATTCTCGTTTTGCTCGCGCCTAGCTTGCCAGCAAAATCGGTACCAGCGACACAAAACCACCTTGCCTCAGGAAATTTTACCGTTTCGGTAAGAGAGTACGATCATTCCGGCGGTCACAACGTAAGGGATAGGGAAGATTCCATCAGCGTTATGCCGATACCCTATATTAAAGCCACATTTCGATGAATATCGACAAGGACTTCCGCGTGCACGAGTCAGAAACCCATAGCATGACTGTAGTTTCTGCCCGTCCAGCTTCCAATCTAAACGTGGTCGAGGGGCCAAGCTTTGCGGGGATTCGCTCCGTTGAAGGTCGCATTGAGCGGTCGTTGACGTTGGCCGACGATGTATTGACGTCGCTGGAAACTGTCGCCGCTGGACGCTCCGCTAGCCTAGGACAAACGCCCGCCGAAGTACGCCCCGAAGTGACTGTGATTATCCCAGTCTACAACGAGCAGAAGACCGTCTCTGAAGTCATTAATCGCGTACTTGCGCTACCAATTTCGTTGGAAGTCATCGTGGTTGACGACGGCAGTTCCGATGGCACCCGTGATGTACTCGCTCTATACGCCAAAAATCCTCGCGTTCGCACATTGCTACATGAAGTGAATCAAGGCAAAGGTGCCGCCCTACGGACCGGTATCGCTCAAGCACAGGGCGACTATGTCGTTATTCAAGACGCTGACCTTGAGTATGATCCCAGCAATATCTTAGCCGTACTCAAGCCATTGCAAGCAGGCTTAACCGAGGCCGCTTATGGGTCACGCTATTTGATGCAAACGAAACAGGATCGATCGTTTGTTCATCGCCTGGGCAACTGGGGCCTAACCACGTTTTCAAATTTGCTCGCCCGTCAATCGCTGACCGATATGGAAACCTGTTACAAAGCTTTTCGACGCGAGTTGATTCAGTCGATTCAGATTGAAGAAAACCGTTTTGGCTTTGAACCAGAGATCACTGCGAAACTTGCTCGCACGCAAACGCAGATCTGTGAAGTCCCTATCAGTTACCAACCACGAGGTTGGAAAGAAGGGAAGAAGATCGGTCTCAAAGATCTGTTGCGTACGCTGTACTGCATTGTGAAATACAATCTGCGGTAATTTTGATGTGACTAGGCCCGCTACTGCGCGGACTAAAGACCGCGATTAACTCCGTCGGCAATGGGGCTTAACGGCGCTTGGTAGGTGAAGTGTTAGGGGCCGTTGCAACTTCTGGTTTCGCAAAAAACGCCTTCGCATCCACCAACTGAAACTCGACTAACATCGCTCCCACCTTTTCAATACGGGTGAAATCGTCGGACGATAATGCCCAATTCGTTAGCAGTTTGCTGGTTGCGATACTGTCGCGGCCTTTCGAATGTGTGATGCGTTGAATTTCGCTCGGAAAGAAACCGCTTTTAGCGATCTCACGATTAAGTGCTAAACGAGCAAATGGCGGCATAGGGCGATCAGAATAAAAGGCATTTAAGCGTGCCGACCAATCGGCGAATTCGGCATACTGCAATAACGACGATGTTTGGTTCGGCTTAATGCATTTCGCGTGATACTCTAGCGATTCAGCAACAATCACCACCGTCATGGCGGACGATATGACCTTGGTCGATTCGGGCTTCGGCACCAAACGTTCTATTTCAGAGGGCGTAATTTGTTGCTGCACTTGAGCTTCGATCGATAGAATCTCATCCATGCCCATTCGCAATTGCATGTTTCGATCGCGATCCAACAAAATGATGCGACGCCCACCTGGATCAATTACCGTAATGGACTTTTGACCAACTCGATCAAAATCATAAAAAACCCCTTCATGAAAAAGGGTCAATGTCTGCATCACAGGTTGCTTATTGTCCTCGAAATAGATATCCGTCTCGACACGGAAAGCCACTGGGGGCTCTTGCGCGGATAACATCGAAGCCAACAAACCTAAAAAACCAATGAAGAATATTTGCGACATCCAAGCTGTCGACATGAATCCATTCCCCAGCCCAAAATAATTTTGGATAGACTATCCTTAGTCCATCGAACCGAACTCGATCTGTTTCCGCGTGGATCGTAGCGAAACCCCCTGCTCGCGCGAAGAGAGAAACGGAAATTTGAAGCCAGCAATTATCTATGAACCTATATCCACTGCATCCACCCTCGGCACCGGGCCATCCTTTTGCTCCCGATGTCGGTCCCTATTTACGGCAATTGATTGAAGATGGGAGCTGGGCCAGCTATCTCGGCTCAGCGCTCGAACAACTTTCCGTTGCCGTCAAAGACTATACAGGTTGCGACTCACTTCTTTGCAGCTCCGGTTCCATCGCTGTTGAGCTAGCATTGCGGGCCTGCAAGATTCAAGCTGGCGATGAAGTACTATTGGCGGGTTACGATTATCCTGGCAATTTTCGCTGCATCGAAGCGGTTGGTGCTTTGGCTGTAGTCGTGGACCTTGCCCCGAACTCCTGGTCGATCGACCTAAACCAATTGCAAGCGGCCGTTACACCGCAGACGAAAGCGATCATCGTCAGCCACTTGCATGGTGAGATCCAAGATTTGATAGCAATTAAAGAGATTGCTAATCGGCAAGGCATCATGGTGATTGAAGATGCCTGCCAGGCGATGGGGGGGCGACTTGCAGGAGCCGCTCTGGGGAGCTTGGGGCATATTGGTATCTGGAGTTTTGGGGGGAGCAAGTTATTAACGGCGGGGCGGGGTGGGGCGGTACTTTGCAACGAGGCTGCCTTGATGCAACGGGCTCGTGTTGCGTCGCAGCGGAGCAATGATGCGATGGCCTTGAGCCAACTGCAAGCCGCTGTGTTGATACCGCAGATGCAATGTTTGGCTGAAGCCACACGCGGACGTTATGAAAGTGCGCGGAGCTTAGTGGCCGGCTTGCACGCCAGCGAATGCTGGAAACCGGTGTGTGTCGAGCATCCCCAGGCGAACACGACACCGGCGTTTTATAAATTGGGAGTGATGATTCGAGATGGTGGCATTGACCGGGATCGGTTCCTACAAACGGTCGCATCACGCGGTGCTGAGATGGGGCCCGGCTTTCGCGGCTTTGCATCGAGATCCAATCAACGTTGTCGGCGTGTGAGTGAATTAGTGCATGCGCGCAATGCTGGAGAACGAACCGTGCTCATTCATCATCGCCATTTGACAGCTCATCCCGGAGAACTGCCACGATTGGCCAGCGAGCTGAACACAATTGCGAACGAAAGCGTTTAGTGCGGTGACGACTTGCCTTGATATCACAATACTGCGTCGAGTTTATACTTCTAAGATGGTGATGGATCATGCGAATTTTGTTGACCAATGATGATGGAATCGAGGCGGAAGGTTTAGCTGCGATCGCTCAAGTGTTATCGGAGCATGCAGAAGTGATTGTGGTAGCTCCGCGCGATCACCAAAGTTGTTGTGGGCATGGGGTGACGACAACCCGTCCGTTGCAGGTGATCGAGCAGCGTCCTGGTTGGTACTCTGTAGATGGATTGCCAGCTGATTGCGTGCGAGTCGGTTTATTGCACTTGCAGATCAAGCCGGATTGGGTTGTATCGGGCATCAATCATGGCGGCAATTTGGGTGTCGATATTTTGATGTCAGGTACAGTGGCTGCGGCGCGTGAAGCGAGTTTGTTGGGTTATAGATCGTTCGCCATTTCGCAATATCGCAATCCGGCTGTGCATGTTCCCTGGGAGCTATCTGCTCTGCGTGGGTGGGGTGCATTACAAAGGATTATGCATCGTTCCCTGGAGAGGCATTGGCTATGGAACGTTAACTTACCTGCTATAGCGAGTTCGCGTTTAGCAGCACCTTGGTCGGAAGAGGATTGGCACATTGAGATTGTTGATTGTGTGCCCGAGCCTGAGCCGTTGAGTTTTCAGCTTGAGCCAAGCGAGTTGGGTTTAGTGTATCGCTCGAACTATCAGAAGCGTCCTCGTTCGGAACAAACGGACGTTGCCCATTGTTTTGGCGGCAAGATCACTTGCTCCAAACTAACAGCGACGCTGCCCGCGTTCGTTTAGCCCGTGCTCGTTTAGCCTGTGCTCGTTTAGCCCGTTGCCGAAGGCTAGGCATCCCGCCGCAAAGCCCGTCCGCGCGTTGTGCTCAATGTGCTTCTCCACGCGATTCAACCCGTGGTCAGTTGATGCGCAGTGGACGCCTTTCACGGTAACAGTTTCGATCGGGTTGCTCGTTTAGCCCGTTGCCAAAGGCTAGGCATCCCGCCGCAAAGCCCGTCCGCGCGTTGTGCTCAATGTGCTTCTCCACGCGATTCAACCCGTGGTCAGTTGATGCGCAGTGGACGCCTTTCACGGTAACAGTTTCGATCGGGTTGATCGTTTAGCCCGTTGCCGAAGGCTAGGCATCCCGCCGCGGTGCCCGTCCGCGCATTGTGCTCAATGTGCTTCGGCAGGTCGATGTTCGTCGTTTACAATTGCATATCTTTCCGTGGAAACCCTGTTGCTGGATGCGCACGCTTGTATACAACGTATACGGATTGCCATGTATTTAGGACGGCAGAAAAACGGAGTGCAGGCCATGGTTCACGGATATCATGTCATTTGGGGGACTTACGGTTTTTGGCTTCCCAACGATCCAAGAGGAAGCTGGTCGGATTTCATTTACAACTGGGAATTGCTTCGTTTTGGAGACGCCAAAAAACATACTGAGAATCACAAGTTGGATGTCGAAAAACTAAATCTCTGGAAGTTCCTGGCGAGGACATCTCTGAAGTACCCAGCAGTTTCGCTCACTGGTCGACAGGCATTGGAGGTGGTACGCGGATTTAGCGAGTTCGTTCACTGCAATCGCTTAACCATGTGGGCGCTCGCCATTCTACCGGAGCATCTCCATATGGTACTTGGTCGACATCGATACAAGATCGAATATGCATGCAACTTGCTCAAAGGGGCCGCAACTCGACAACTTATACAAGCCGGATTGCACCCGTTTTCTGAATATCGCGACGAGAATGGTAGATTGCCATGTATGTGGAACAGCAAGCAATGGATTAAGTATTTAGATTCTGAGGAAGCTGTTTATAACGCCATACGCTACGTCGAAGAGAACCCTGTCAAAGAGGGAAAAAAGAAACAAAACTGGTCCTGTGTTACTCCGTTCGAAGGCCTAAGTAAAGGCGGTTGGTATACGTACTATTAACGGCACGTTGGCACAATGCGCGGACGAGCTTTGCGGCGGGATGCCTAGCCTTCGGCAACGAGCTAAACGATTGCACCGATCGAAGCCGTTATCGTGAAAGGCGTCCACTGCGCATCAACAGACCACGGGTTGAATCGCGTGGAGAAGCACATTGAGCAAAATGCGCGGACGGGCACCGCGGCGGGATGCCTAGCCTTCGGCAACGGGCTAAACGATTGCACCGATCGAAGCCGTTAACATGAGCGTCGTCCATTGCGCATCAACAGCCTGAGGATT
>JBILTA010000706.1:0-3065 GCA_044371785.1 Pirellulaceae bacterium
TGTCCGGGGACACCTACGAATGTGCAATCGAGCAACAGACCATGCGCATCGATCTCAATGGTTGGCAAAACTTCGGGGCCAAAGATGCGTTGCGAAGTTGTGAGAATCTTCTTGTAACTTTCTCCCATCTTCTTGCTGTCTTCGAACAATTTACGTTCAGCGACCAACTCATCGGATGCTTTCAGATAGCCCGATACAAACTTCTGGACGGTATCTTTGTTGGCGTCATACCAGTCTTTACGTACTGCGTAGACGTCCGCAATCGAGCGGCTCATCTGTTGTGTGCTGTTAACCACATGGGCGCCTTCTACGGTTCCCTCGGCTCCACTCCCCTTTTGATCAAAGCCTCCCGTGAGGCCAAGCATATCGGGTGTGATCACGCAACAAGCATCGATCGTGTTGTCCTTGCGAAACAGTTCGGCTGCACCATCAGGCCCCGTGAGTCCTTTGGTCCAAACGATTTGAACATCATCCTTCGATAGTTGAGCGGCCGCCAATGAGTCGTAAAGCAACCCGACGTGAGGGCCACCTTGTTGGCAGGCAATTTTCTTTCCCTTGAGGTCGTTCAGTGTTTTGATGGAACTGCGAGCCACGATATGATCCCCCGCACTCCATGAGAGTTGCAAGATAACCACGGGCTTGGTGCGGGGATCTGCGCCCAGGACCTCACTCGCTTGGCCCAGCATATGGACTGTGCCACGCAGAAACGGTGTTTTGCCAGCCAGATAATCTTTAACTTGGCTGGGGAAGTCGTCACCGGGTGTCAGTTTCAGCGAGAGGCCCAGTTTTTGGTAAATTGAACCTGGTTGAGTTTGTAGGTCGCCATTGGCCAAAAATGTCGCGACGTCACCACCCCAGGTGATATAGGGGACCTGGATGGGGCCATTGTTGCTAACTGGCTGGACCTTTACGTCGCCCAGGAGGGCTCTGAATTTTTGTTGCCCCATTATTGGGGATGCCAAGCAGCAAAGTGCGAGCAACCAAAAGGAGGTCAGCAGATTTCCAACTCGTTTCATAGATTCGGTTCTCCCATTTTTAACGGATGCCCTGTATTTCCAACTGGCGGATTTCCTGTTCCCACTGGGCGCGCTCTTGGTCAGTAACGCTCGGATCTGGCAATAAACTGCGACGGGTGCAGTTCACTAAGGCCTGCAAGGTCTGGTAACGACGCGTTGGACCGATAGCGGGGGTAATGAAATCCTTAATAACGTATTCCAAGGCGGCTTTATCTTTCGGTGGACTCGCTTTCAATTGACTTCGCAGGGCCGCATAAGCCGCTGAAGAAAAATCTTTCTCAAGCCCTTCTTTGTCGAGCCAATCCACTGTTTCTGGAGTGCTTAGACCCGTCGGTTTAATCATCCAATCAATAAACTCACGTCGATCCTCACCATCTGGATCAAGAATCGGGATGATCAAATCACCAACTCGACCTGGCCGGCGAATGTCGGGTGACAGCAGATGGATCCGCGCGGTCATCAGCAACCAAATCACGCGACCTCTCAAGCGTGGGTCGCTCATCATCGCTTGGATTTTTCCGGTTAAGCGGCGTTCGGTTTCATGAGCACCTTCACCAACGCCGCCGAATTGCGTGTCTGCTTCGTCGACAAAGATCACCACTTTCTCCAGAGCTTCCAGCACGCGGCGCAAACGCTCGAAAATCACGTCCGTCTGGCCAAACCACTGGCTGCGAATATTCTTGAGCACCATCACCGGCATATCCAACTCAGCCGCTACTGCTTCAAAAATAAACGTCTTTCCACTCCCGATTGGACCCGCCACGGCAGCCCCCGGTAAGGCTCGATCATCGGGTAGCCTCAATCGGGGAATAAAATACTCCTTCAGGAACTCTTTCAGTTTCCGGAAACCCATCACTTGTTCTAGCGAATGTTCCGGTTTTTTGAATTCGATCACATCTTCGCCCAATTGAGCCTGAATGAACTGCTCGACCTGGGCAAACACATCTTGCTTTTGAACCTGTTGGCCCGAATAACTCGCTCCCACCAACAATTGTCGCAAAGCATGTAAGCTCAAGCCGGCTGTGGCTGGGCCCAACCAGTCGTTGTTACCCGGATTGGCATTGCCATTGGAGCTGCTGGTGACTTTGCCGAGTGAGTTTTCGGTCCACTGGATAAAGTGCTTGCGAACCTCCGTATCTGGGGCAGGTATTTCAACCGATAAAACTTGCGGTAAACGACTTACGCGCGGATGAATCAGGCTGCGCGATTCGGCGATCAAACAAACGGTATCTCGTCCAGTGAAGAACGCTGGATCCCCAAACCAGTCGGTCACGATCGCGATACGCCGTTGTTGTGTATCGTTGAGGCGTGAAACATCTCCATCACCAGCAGGCAGGAGCATGTCCGCCCCTTCAATCAAGATCAGCAGGTTTTCAGATAACACACTGCGGGAACAGATTGTAAGTTGACGCAAGAATTCAAGAGCTTGGGTGGCATTGCCGATCGCATCGCGAATGTATTGATCGAATTCGCGACGGCGCAATTCAATTTGACTGCTATCGCCGACGACTTCCTTGATCGGTAGATTGTCCGGCCGCGTTCCCACCTTCCAAGCTGCCCAAGCGTTTCGGAGTTTGGTCCGATCTTCATCTGACATCCGAATAGGGCCATTGAGTTCGTAGACCACTTGCAGAATTCCGCTGACCCGCGTCTTTGTCGTTAGGAATGGCACAATCGGTACATATTGCTGACCATCGAAATAGAGGTCATAGATATTGCCTGAGAGAATGATCGAGCGGGATTGGCCC
This sequence comes from Pirellulaceae bacterium, assembly GCA_044371785.1. Taxonomy (GTDB): domain Bacteria; phylum Planctomycetota; class Planctomycetia; order Pirellulales; family Pirellulaceae; genus JAFLCP01. Next base: position 2,765 of record JBILTA010000706.1, read on the forward strand.
GCATTGATCATACGAGCCAACTGACTAAAGAATTTATAGGCAATGGAGGGCAATGTCGCAGGATCGCGAATGGTCACCGAAGGCGAAGTGGTCGACATGCAATGGTCTTTCCTGTGAAAGCGTCCAGACAAAAAGCTCGCGCGGCTTCATACCGCGGATCGGTGGAATCTGAGAAATACCGACTGGGGAGATTTTAACGCATCCGACCGTAGGCGTTAAACCACCTTATGGAATTCTCACGGAAAGAGAGGGGGAAATACGTTCCTGATCCCGCCCTTGAGACGAAGGGGCCCAGAGGTAA